>JAISLV010000200.1 GCA_031277075.1 Endomicrobium sp.
TGCCAATTTCACTGCCTCTTTTTTAAATCCTTCCTCGTATTTCATTCTTCGCCTCCCTTTCCTTTATTTTACCTTTTTTGGGGGGCGTTTCCTGACTGTCTTTTTATGATAGCATTCCACTCTTATGACGCGGCTTGCATTTTCTTCTTTGCCCTGCCGCAAAATTTGCGGCATTTACAAACATTATAGATTTTTGCAAGACGCCTTATTAGTTAATTCGTCATGCTGAACTTGTTTCAGCATCTGCTGTTCAATAACAAAGGCAGACCCTGAAAAAGACCCTGAAAAAGACCCTGAAAGAGACCCTGAAAGAGACCCTGAAACAAGTTCAGGGTGACGCGTTCGCGTCAGTTTTAGGTGACGCTTCGCGTCAGTTTTAGGCGACGCATTCGAGTCAGTTTTGGGCGACGGCAAGAGGCATTTGTATTTGGGTGTCTCTAAAAACCATATAGACATAGCGATGACTTTCTTTTTTAGTTTTTATTTCAATTCTGTATTTTAAAGGGAACGGCTGTTCTTACATAGCGTTCCTGTTTTGCTTCTATTATTTCAATTCACGCTTCCGCCAAAGAAGCGATTCCCTGCCTTAAAGATTTTTTCTAATGCCGCGCGCGTTTTAAATTGACACAAATTCCGTAAGATGAGAATTTGCGCCGTATAAAAATTTGCTTCTTTCGTCGGGCTGAACAAAACCTGCGCTTAAAAGGTGTTTCCCTTTTACAATATATAAATCTCCGTTGTCATCGCAGCGCGAAAAAGCGTTTTTCCACAGATTTATTTTTATTTCGGTTTCTTCAAGCGGTTTTAAAAATACGGGGCGCAGTCCGCAAAGATTTCGTATTTCTTTTTGTCCCGGCGAAGTTATATAAATTTGGACAGTTTCAAATGCGGGCATTTTTCCGTTATTTTTCACTTTTACCGTGCAAAATTCTCTCCCCGCTTTAAAATCCCGCAGACTAAATTTGCAATAGCCCAAACCAAAACCAAAAGGATATAAAGGCGCGCCTTTAAAATATCTGTATGTGCGGTTTTGCATACTGTAGTCTTCAAAATCAGGCAAATCGCCGTCGCTTGCGTAAAAAGTTACGGGGAGTTTCCCCGACGGGCTAAATTCCCCAAATATCGCCTGCGCTACGGCTTGCCCGCCTAAAGCTCCGGGATAAAACGCCTGTAAAACCACGTCGGAATTTTTATCAACGTCTATAAGCGAAATTGCGCCGCCTGATATTACTACCGCTATTACAGGTTTTCCTAAAGCGGCTTTCCTAACGGCTTTTATAAGTTCGTTTTGTTTTGCAGGAAGATTTATGCTCAGCCTGTCTCCGCCTTTATTGTCAACGCATTGCGCCGCCTCTTCTCCTTCAATGTCGCGGTCAAGTCCTAAACATACTATTACGGCGTCGGCGCGCAACGCGACCTCAAGAGCTTCAGACAGACGGTCGTCTGCTCGGGTGAGAATTTCAACGCTATCTTTAAAGATATGCGCGCCTTGCGCAAACATTACGCGAATTTCTCTTTTTTCAGCAAAATCTCTGACGCCGTCTAAAACGGTAATATATTTACTCGCCGTTCCGTGATAATTTCCTTTTAAAGCGTTTATATTGTCGGCGTTTGGTCCTATTACGCCGATAGTTTTTATTTTTTCAGCGCGCAAGGGAAGCGCGCCGTTATTTTTGAGCATTACAATTGAACGTTTAGAAACTTCAAGGTTAAAAGCGCGGCTTTCTAAAGAATCTACCGCTTGATATGGAACGCTGTCGTATTTACTGCCGCCGCCCAATATCCCTAAACGCATTCTGGTAGTTAAAAGGCGCGTTACGGCTTCGTCAATGCGGTTAGAATTTATAAGTCCTTCTTTTACGGCTTTTGCCGCAAGCAGAAAAGAATCTCCGCAGTCTAAATCGCACCCTGCGTTTATGGCTTTTGCCGCAGATTCCGTTTCGTCTTTTGCGGCGGCATGTCCAAACTCGGCGTAAAAATCTTTTATAGCCATACAGTCTGAAACTACGTATCCGTCAAAACCCCATTTATCGCGCAAAATTTGCGTCAAAAGAAAATGCGAGCCGCAGCACGGCTGTCCTAGCAAACGATTATAAGCTCCCATAACCCCTTCAACGCCGCCTTCTTTTACGGCGGCTTCAAAAGCGGGAAGATATGTGTTCCATAAATCGTATAAATTTATATCAACGTTAAAACTATGCCGTTTGTCTTCGGGACCAGAATGCGCGGCAAAATGTTTGGCGCAAGCCGCAGCTTTTAAATATTGACCGTCGCGGCATTGCAAGCCGCGTATAAAAGCCGCGCCGCATACAGAAGAGAGATACGGGTCTTCGCCGTAAGTTTCATGCCCTCTGCCCCAGCGGGGGTCTCTATATATATTGATGTTTGGCGACCAAAACGTAAGCCCTTTATACATGTCAAAGTCGCCGTGTTTTTGATAAGCGTTAAATTTTGCTCTGGCTTCGGTAGAAATAATTTCTGCGGTTTTTTGAATTAAAAGCGGGTCAAACGTTGCGGCAAGCGCGATAGCTTGAGGAAAAACCGTAGCCGTGCCTGAACGCGCCACTCCGTGCAGAGCTTCGTTCCACCAATTATACGCAAGGATTCCCAAACGTTTTATTTCGGCGGAGTTGTAGAGCATTTGCGATATTTTTTCTTCTAGAGTCATCTTTAAAACAAGCTCTTTTGCTTTTTCTTTTAAGTTTTCCATATTGACGCCGTTGCCTTTGCCCGTCATGCTGAACTTGTTTCAGCATCTGCTGTTAAACAGCTAACGCCTTAAAGACAGACCCTGAAAGAGACTCTGAAACACTGCAAACAGCAGACCCTGAAACAAGTTCAGGGTGACGCATTCGCGTCAGTTTTGGGTGACGCATTCGCGTCAGGTTAATGCATCCGCAATTGTCGTTATGCATTCGTTTCGCTTTTACTTAGCTGCCCAGCTGCCCAGCCGCCTAGCGGCGTCTCTAAAACAATTTTCTTCATAGCAAGCCGCTTTATTTATTGTATCTTACGTATTCGTCATACCATTTATTTACTATTTCATCCATTTCATCACAGGCTTTTTCAACTATTTCCATTTTCTTTTCTGGCATATGTTCGTTTATTACGCTTATCAGCTGTTTCATGCGCAATATGTCGTAAGCTGAAAGAGAACTGTATTTGTCGTTTAAAATATCGGGTATGGCTTCAAACGGAAAATACTGCTGCGTTGTCCTTGCGTTTTTTACGTATTCCTTTATCTTTACGTATCCTGCGGCGGAAGGCATATTTTTGCTTATGACAAGGCGTCCGCCAAGAGAGGCGGCGGCTTTAAAACTATAAAAAAGATTTGCGTCCTGCACTGTTATTTTGCCCGAGTCTATGTGCTTTAACTTATTAAATTTCATAGATACGACGTTTCTTTCAAGCTCCCAAACCCCTTCAAGCTCTACGGTATAAGTTTCTTCGGTATTATTTGCGTTTGTAAAAAACGAACTCATAAAAGCTGAACCGTCGGCTCTTAAAGCAAGCTCGGAATAACTTTCTTGCTTATAGCCGCGTTTGGGTTCTAGGATTATTTCCAAAACGTCGCAAGGCATAACGGGCGTAATAATATTCATAAATTCGTCGGATCGTTCGCTTTCGTAATACCATCTGCCTAAAACGGCTTTTTTGCTAATTTGTCTTTTGGGAACTTTTTCAACTTTTAGTCCGATTTGTCCCTTGCTCCATTGTTCAATAATATTTTTTATAAATCTTACGTTTTTCGTCGTGGAAGCAGGATTTGCGTTTATTTGGTCTATAGCTTCAAGCAGCCGCCGAACGCTGTAAGCCCCAAGCGAACTTTGCGAATTTGAAAGAATCCCGTAAAAAATACCGCGCGCAGAGGGAAGCCTCGACGGATTTTTTAAATACTTTTCAAGCAAAAGATAAGCGTTTTCTTTGTCAAATATAGGAAAAAGCGTAAGCTCGGAATTTTCATTTATATATGAAAATTCCAACGTAAAACTTTGAAGAGTTTCAAAATCGTCGCTTATTATTTCTCCGTCAGGATTGTCTAAATATGAAAGTTTCAAAACGTCTTGACTCGCTTTCCATATACCCGAATAAGTTTTTGAATTTATTGCGGCTTTAAGCCCTGAAGTCGTGTCAAAAACTGCGGCTATTGCGTTGAAAGTTCCGTCGCTTCTTAATTCTATTTGCGAATAACTTTGAAACGCGTTTCTGCCTACGGACTGTTTCGAATAATTTTTTGCGGTCTTGGCGAAAACAAAACCCGAATTTTTATATTCGTCGTAAAGCGTAAAATCAAAAATTTGTTTTACGCTGTTTCTTGCATTAGTTATTTGCCATAAACCCACAAGGCTTTGCTGAACAAAAAAGTCTTCTTCTTGGGCAAAACCCTTATCGGAAAATATCGGCAGCGCGCTCATTATTACCGCTGTAAATACGGCTAAAAATTTTCTTTTCATTTTTATCTCTTGCGCAAAAACTTCTTAGGATTTTAGATTTTTCAGCTTTCTTTGTATGTTTTTTTCGCGTTCTACCACAAAAACTTCAAAGGGTCTATTGATTTCCCGTCTTTCTGTATAGTAAAGTGAAGATGAGGTCCCGTCACTCTTCCCGTAGCTCCGCTTTTTGCTATAAGCTGATTAGCTTTAACTTTCTGCCCTACTCTTACGTTTATTGAAGAAAGA
Source organism: Endomicrobium sp. (assembly GCA_031277075.1). Classification (GTDB taxonomy): domain Bacteria; phylum Elusimicrobiota; class Endomicrobiia; order Endomicrobiales; family Endomicrobiaceae; genus JAISLV01. The sequence continues at coordinate 4,680 of JAISLV010000200.1, forward strand.
TGTCCGTAATGCGTAACGTATCCGTTTTTATGGTCTATAAAAACCGCAACGCCGTAATGTCCTGCGTCGCGGCTTGCCAAAATTACAACTCCGTCTGCGGCTGCGCCCACCCAAGTTCCGCTAGGCACTGCTATATCTATTCCGCCGTGCATGCTCACTTTGCCTGTTGTAGGGTGAACTCTCTTTCCAAAAACGCTTGTAAGCCGTCCGCCTAAAGGCGACGTAAAAAGAGAACGCAAAGCGTATTTTTCGCGCATTTGTTCGTTCATTAAATCCACAGCGGGACGGCGTTCGGGTATAAAAACGTATTCTCCCGCTTTAAGTTCAAAAACGCCAAAGTTTTTAAGGCGGAGTTCGTCTGCGGAAATATCGTACTTTTCGGCTATTGTTTCCCAAGTGTCGCCCTCTTTGACGGGATGCAAGCACCCGCCCGAAGACGGCGTTAAAATTTTTTGATTTACATAGACATTATAAGTGGTAAGCTGCGGGTTGACGCCTATTATTGTATGCACGGAATATCCGTATTTTTTGGCAAGTTTCCATAAATTGTCGCCTTTTTTAACGGAATATACGGAAAACTTTACGTCTCTTACGCGCGCCGAAAGATATTGTCTTCTTATTTCAGGGTCGTTTAAAAGGTCTTGAGGCAAATACGAAGGCATTACTACTACGGGAACCGATTTTAAAATATTTTCCGCTCTGCGTTTAGCCCAAATTTGAGCGCAGATAAAAACGCTCAAAACGACGGCGAGAAAAACCGTCCATCTGAAAATAAGGTTCTTTATAAAAATAATATTTTGCTTTTTATTTTCTGACATTTGGTTAATAGTATATTAAAAATATCTTGTAAATAAAACTACTTTTATCGTATTATATGTGATTATGGACTTGATAAAAAACTTAAACATTTACTGGCTTTTGCGCGATAAAAGGCATTATTTTATCGTAGCCGCTTTTTCAATACTCTTAAACTGGGCGGGGCATACTTTCGTCTACGAAAACAGCTATAAATTCCTGTATTTTGATATGCTTGGAACTTTTGTGGCGGCAATAACTTTGGGAAGCGTTTGGGCGGCGCTTGTCGCGCTTGCGACGGCAATACTTCTTTCAAGCGTTACGTCGCCGCATTTTATTTATCTTGCCGCAGTGAATATGGCGGGCGCTTTATACTGGGGACTTTTAAGCGAAAGCGGAACTCTCGCCATATTAAAAAACAAAACTTATTCGCTTAAGGCTTCGCTGAAATCAAACATTGTTTCTTCTTTTATGTTTATTCTTTTTGCGGGCATAGGCTGCGGGCTTTTTACGGCTCTTTTTTCATCGGTTCTCCGTTCTGTTGTGTTTCAATGTTCGTCGTTAGACCAGATATATTCCCTGTATGTTGCGCAAGGGTTCAAGCAGATTTTTGCGGTAGCCGACGGAGGACTGCTTGGATTATTTGCAAATTACATAGCCGACACTTTCATTGAAATACCCGATAAACTGCTGACTTCCTTTTGCGGCATAGCCATTTGCCTTACAATTTTTAAGTTTGACGTAAGAACGCTCACCGACGCATATCAGGAAAAAGTTCAAAAAGAAGAAATTCCTTGGCATGAAATAATGCTTTCAAAACTCGGCGGCGTTGAAGTTTTTCTTTTTATAATTTTAGGCGCGGCATATGTGGTTAAAATAAAGACCGTCTCGCTGCATATTTTTTACGAACTTATAGAAAGCGCGTCGCTGCGTTCGGCGCAAAATTACATTTTTTTTGAAATGATAATTTTTCCCGCTCTTTTAATTCTCATTTTTGCGGCGGCAAAATTCCTTACGTCCTTTTATTTGGGAACAAAGCCCGATTTGAGCCTGAATATAAACGTCCGCAACAATTTCAACGTAAAAAGCATAGACAGAGACATAAAATATTTTCTCTCTGACGTTTTTTTTATATCCGCGGCGATAGTCTCGACGTATATGGCTATTCTTGTGAGCATAACGGGCGTTACGCCCATAAAATACTATAAAATAGTTTCTCCCGACAAAGCAAGTCCTGAAACTTTGGTTTGGCTTTTGATAATGCTTGCGATTTTTATTTTGATAGACAGAAAAAACAACAGAACGACCGAAGCTATGACTTTAAACGAAGAACTGATAAAAAAACAAACTGCGGAACAAGTGTCTGAAACTATTGACGCTCAAATGCAGCGCCTTCAGATTTTGGAACTCAGCTGGTCTGAAAATACGGTTGAATTTTTAAGAAGCGCGCGCCACGACCTAATCAATCAGCTTGAAAAATCAAAAACAGGGCTAGACGACATTTTAACCGAAGTCTACGATAAAGTCGTAAAACCTTACAACTCTTCCATACTTGAAAGTCAAAAAGAAATGCGCGCTTATATTGAAGAAATTACAAGCGGGAAACTGTCGGAATATTCTCTTTATGAAGTTCAATGTGAAATTGAAAAAATCTACGGCTCGTTAAAAAACAAAACGTATTCCTACATAAACGCCGAATTTGAAGGGCTTACGGACGCGGACGGAAAAAGATGTAAAATAAACAAATTATTTTTTAACGCGGCGCGCAACGTTTTAGACAATTCCGTCTACGCTCTTCAGAAACTCGTTTTAACGCCGGGCTTTGAAGCGTACATAAAAATTTCTTTGGGCGTTTATCGCGAAAAAACTTTTACCGTAAAAATTTCCGACAATGCAGGCGGACTTTCAAAAGAAAATTTATCCAAAATTTATAAATTCCAAATCGAAAGTTCTAAAGGCAATAGGCTCGGAGAAGGCGCTATGATAGCGGGAAACTTCGTCAAACTCCTTAACGGCTATATATCGGTTCAAAACATAAAAACAAAAAACGGAACGGGGCTTGAAACGACGATAGCTATGCCATGCTATTAACGACGGCAAAGGCAAAGACAGCGTCTGGGCAGTTAGGTAGGCAACAACCAAAACGGCAAAGACGGATGTATGAGCGCGCAGCAAGGCTCAAATTGCCGTATTGTCTTTTGCCGTTATGTCTGTCATACAAAACTGACGCGAACGCGTCGCCTAAAACTGACGCGAACGCGTCACCCTGAACTTGTTTCAGGGTCTCTTTCAGGGTCTCTTTCAGTATCTGCCTTTTGCCGTTGACGCTTAACGACAGATTCTGAAACAAGTTCAAAATGACGGACACGGACAACTGAAAACGGCAAAGGCAACAAAGGCGGCAGCTACGAAGTTAAGCGGCTGGACAGTTGGGCAACAACTAGGATGTATAGACGCATAGCAACGACACGCGCAAATAAGGTATGGCGGCGACAAGGCGATTTTTAGAGAAAAATAAAGGAAATTATGGCGCAAAATTGGACGGGAAAAAGTCTCGGAAATAATTTTTTTCAATTTCTGCTTCGCTTTTTTGTTAAATACGGCGGAAGACATATCGCTTATTTTATATGTTATTTTGTAGTTTTAGCTTATACATTACATCCGTCTGTGTTAAAAAAGGCGTCGTTTTACTTAAAACGAAGATTTGCAAACCGCCGCGGGCTGAGCGGATTGTTTATTGACGCTTACAAGCTCAATCTCACTTTTGCAAAAATTCTTATAGACAGGGCGGTTTTTGGAATTTGGGGCGATATTGACATAATATCGTCTGAACAAGACCGCCAACTGTGCAAAGATTTGCTGGCAAAAGGAAAAGGCTTAATAATAATTACCGCGCATTGCGGCTGCTGGCAAACGGCAATGTCGGCTTTTGATTTTATGGAAGGCGATAAATACGTCGTATATCATAAAACAAAAGAAGACGTTGACAAACACGCGCACGAGTTGTCGGGCGGCGTTTCGCCCGTGAAATTTATAGAATCCGCAAGTTTTTGCGGAGGCGCAATAGAAATAATGCGCGCGTTGCAAAATAAAGGCATAGTTTGCTTTATGGGCGACAGAACTTACGGCGCAAAAAACAATTCTTTGGCTGTTGATTTTTTAGGGGCAAAAATCAAAGTTCCTTACAGCCCTTATAGAATCGCCGCGGCTTTTGAAACGCCTGTCGCCGTAATATTTTTCCCCTATAAAGAAAACGGGAAAGTTGATTCCGTAATAGCGAAGACTTTTTTCGTTGAAGATAAAGGAGCGAAAGCAAAACCCGTCGCCTATTTAAAAGAAGCCGAAAAATTTATACAATCTCTGCAAACGTTTGTTGAAAAATATCCGTATCAGTTTTTTAATTACTACGATTTGTGGACAGGAGACAACAATGATTGAAACGTCTTTAGACGAAGTTAAAAAAATTTTAAGCGAAAATTTAGACGCGCAAGGCGCGGACTTAAACTCTCTTACGGAAAGCTCGCCTCTGTTTGAAGGGCTTGGGCTTGACAGTTTAGACGCAATAGAGCTGGTGGTGATTTTGAAAAAGTATTACGATATAACTATCGCAAATATGGACGAAGGCAGAGAAATTTTTAAGACGCTGGGTTCTTTAAGAGCCTATATTGAAAATAACAGACAAAAATAACGGCGTCAAACTAAAAGCAACGGAGAAACAGACGACAAATGCCTATAAAACTTTACAATACTTTGACTGGCAAAAAAGAAGAGTTTAAACCGCAGATTGAAAACGAAGTTTCTCTTTACGTCTGCGGCGTTACGCCTTACGACAGCGTCCATTTGGGGCATGCGCGCGCTTACGTCGTTTTTGACATTGTAAAAAGGCATTTTTTAAAACGCGGCTATAAAGTAAAACACGCGCAGAATTTTACCGACGTTGACGACAAAATTATCGCAAAAGCCGTTTCGCAAAACATTTTGCCGTCGCAAATCGCGCGCGAATTTATAGACGATTATTTTGAACAAACCGACAAATTAAATATTTTAAGAGCTTCGGTTTATCCCCTCGTTACCGACGCTATGTCTGAAATTATAAACTTTATAAAAACCTTGCTGGATAAAGGTTTTGCCTACGTTAAAGACGGCGACGTCTATTACAGCGTTGAAAAATTCGCCGATTACGGCAAACTTTCAAAGAGAAACTTGTCCGATATGCGCTCGGGCGCAAGAGTTTGCGTCAACGAAGAAAAAACGAGCGCTTTTGATTTTGCTTTGTGGAAAAAGACAAAAGACGGCGAACCGCAAGAAGTTTCTTGGGACAGCCCTTGGGGCAAAGGACGCCCGGGGTGGCATATAGAATGTTCCGCGATGTCTTTGGCGTTTTTGGGAGAAACTATAGACATTCACGGCGGCGGGCAGGATTTGATTTTTCCTCACCACGAAAACGAAATAGCCCAAAGCGAAGCGGCAAGCGGAAAACCTTTCGCAAAATATTGGATGCACAACGGATTTGTAACAATCAATAAAGAAAAAATGTCAAAATCGCTAGGCAATTTTTTTACGCTGAAAGACATTTTTACAAAATACGACCCGCGCGTCGTAAGATATTATTTGTTGACGCAGCACTATAAAAGCCCTTTAGATTTTTCAGAAGAAGCGTTAAACGCCGCAAAAAATTCTCTGCAAGGCTTAGACGACGCTTATTTGCGCCTTGCGGCAAAACTTCAAACCCGCCAACGCGGTTCGGATACAAAATCGCTTTACGTCAAAGACGATTTAACCGTCTTGCAAAATAATTTTCTCGCCGCTTTAGACGACGATTTCAATTCCGAAAAAGCGCTCGCATATCTTCACGAGTTAAAAAATGCAGTTTTAAACGAACTCTTTACGGCAGAAGAAGAAAAACTTCTTAGGTTAAAAAATCTTTTTGAAACTTTTTTTGAAGATTCGCTGGGAATTATTTTGCCAAAAGCAGACAAAACCGGCGAACTTGAAGAGCTGCTTAAACAAAGAAACGAGGCGAGAAAAACTAAAAACTGGACGGAAGCCGACAGGCTGAGAAAATTGATAGACGAAAAAGGTTATAAAATTATAGACAATAAAGACGGCGGCTCGGTGTTGACGAAAAAAATATAGTTTGTCGGCAGCTTACCCTAAATTACCGCAAGTAAGCGAAATCAAAAATTTTATCGGCGCGGATTTCTTACGGGTTTGACGCAGGCGTCTCTAAGGAAAATTATATGGATAAAACTGAACGTTCGCAAAATATCGTCTACGGGCGCAACCCCGTTTTAGAACTTTTAAAAGCGGGAAAAAGAACCGTAAATAAAATAATTTTAGCGCGCACTGCGCGCGGCGCGGCGATTGACGAAATTGTAAAACTCGCAAAATCAAAAGGCATAGCGTTTTACGACGTTCCGCCTGAAAAACTTGATAAATTCGGCGAAAACTCGCAAGGCGTGGCGGCGGAAGTTTCCGCTATAGAATATATTGAGCTTTCCGACTTGATAACAAAGGCAAAACTTCAGTCGGAAAAACCGTTATTGACGATTTTAGACGGCATAGAAGACCCGCACAATCTCGGAGCTATTATAAGAAACTGCGCCGCTTTCGGCGCAGACGGCGCAATAATACCGAAATGGCGCGCGGCTGCTGTCAATGAAACTGTAGCAAAAGCCTCGGCGGGCGCAATTGAACATATTCCGATTGCAAGAGTTGTAAATACAAATCAAGCGATTGATTTGTTAAAGAAGCGCGGTTTTTGGGTGGCGGGAGCTCAAAACGGAGGACAAAATTTAGAAAAAACCGAACTTCATTTTCCATTGGCTATAATAATAGGAAGCGAAGGGTTCGGTTTGCGCGATTTAACAAAAAAAAATTGCGATTTTCTTATATCAATCCCTCAAAAAAATACAATTTCATCGTTAAACGCATCCTGCGCCAGCGCAATAATCCTCTACGAATTGTCAAAGAAGAGACGATTAACGGACAAAGATGAGGCATAGACGCGTCTTAGTTGCCGCCCAGCTTTGTCGTTTTTTGCCGCAGCTATGCCTCAATGCGCGCATTCCAAGCCGTTGCCGCCAGACGCCTTTCGTTTTAAAAGGAAATTACAATTTATGTTTAGACCCAAACTGTTTGCTTTAATAAAAAACAGACCGCAAGAATTTACTTTAACCCGCGTTGTTACAGACATAAACGCGGGTCTTATAGTGGCGTTTATAGCTATACCTTTGTCTATTGCGCTTGCTATCGCTTCGGGCGTAACGCCGGGCAAAGGACTGATTACCGCAGTAGTAGCGGGCTTTTTAATTTCTTTTTTCGGCGGCAGCCGCGTGCAGATAGGCGGACCTACAGGCGCCTTTGTAGTAATAGTCTACGCCATAGTTGAACAATACGGAACTACGGGGCTGATTACCGCAACCGCTATGGCTGGAATTTTGCTTATAGCTATGGGCTTATTTAAGTTCGGAAAAATTATACAGTATATTCCCCACCCCATAGTGACGGGCTTTACAAGCGGCATTGCCGTCGTTTTGTTTTCAACGCAAATCAACGACTTTTTAGGACTTGGGCTTTCGAGCGTTCCGTCTGATTTTATCGGAAAATGGGCGGCGTTTTTATCGCATATCGGCTCTATAAATTTTTATACCGTAATACTGGGTTTGGGCGCGCTTGCGCTCATTATTTTTTATCCGAAAAAGTTCAAATTTTTTCCCGGACCGCTTGCGGCTATTTTAATAAGTTCCGTAGTAGTGAAAGTTTTTCATCTTCCCGTTGAAACTATTTATTCGCATTTTGGCGATATCACAAAGACGGCGTCTTTTAATCCCGATATGCCGTCTTTCGGGTTTGAAATGATATTCAAACTTTTTAAGCCCGCAATGACCATAGCCGTTTTAGCGGGCATAGAGTCTTTGCTTTCGGCGGTAGTCGCCGACGGTATGATAAATAAAAAGCACAATTCAAATACGGAACTTATAGCTCAAGGGATAGCAAATATAGGTTCGGCGATATTTGGCGGAATTCCAGCTACGGGCGCAATTGCGCGCACCGCCGCAAATATTAATAACGGCGGCAGAACGCCCATTGCGGGCATTGCCCACGCGTTTTTTATTTTTATCATAATGCTTGCTTTTATGAAATACATAACGCTAATTCCTATGTCCGTTCTTGCGGCGATACTCTTTACTGTGGCTTATAAAATGACGGATTTCGGCGCTTTTAAAGAAATTCTCAAAGCCCCTCGCAGCGACAGTCTGATTTTGATTATAACTTTCGTTTTAACCGTTTTTGTGGATTTAGTCTACGCGATAGAAATCGGCATGATTTTTGCGGCGTTTTTGTTTATGAAAAGAATGGGCGATATCGCAAATATAGACGTTTCAGACGACGTCTACGAAGGGCTTGAAGAAGACGAAATTGAAGAAAAGAAAAAACTTAAAGACGTCGTGGTTTATGAAGTAAACGGTCCTTTCTTTTTCGGCGCGGCAAGCATCTTTGTGGAACATATGGAAAAAATCAAAGAATGTAAAGTTATAATTTTAAGAATGAGAAAAGTTCCCGCTATGGACGCTACAGGCTATCACGCGCTTTACAAAATATATAAAAAATGCGCCGCGACAAACACGAATTTAATTATTTGCCAAGTGCAAAAACAGCCTCTTAAAGTTTTAAAAAATTACGGATTCGTTGAAATTTTAGGAAGAGAAAATTTCGCGTTAAACATTGACACCGCTTTTAAAAAAGCAAGCCGCCGCATAAAAGTTTTAGAAGAATACAACGAAACTTTTCATTTAAACAAACCAGACGGCAAATAAAGCAAATTGCCCCTATGCCGTAGCTTAGGCATATTTTTCACCGTCTTTTTAACAACAAACCCTGAAACAAGTTCAGGGTGACGGAAAGGGACGCTGCTTTCTTTGCTCTTTGTCGTTTCGCGCTGTTGCCATGCATCTATATATCCTAGCATCGCCTAGCCGCTTAGCTGCGTTTTTTGCCCTTTGCCGTTCATTGCCTTTAAAACTCTTCTTTTATATAATGTTTAAAATATTTATAAATATGGAGGCAGCTTGTGTTTTCTAAAAAATTTTTAGCCGCTTTAACCGTTCTTTCCTGTTTTGCCGCGCTTTCTTTTTCCGAAAATTTTCAAGTTACAAACGAAGAGAAACTTCTAGAGTCCTTGATATATAATTCAGGGAATATTTTTATCAGTTCTTCAATTACAATATCTTCCGCAATGCCAATGTATTCGTCAAAAGACTTTAATATACTCCCAGACGCGTCTTCGCCGATATTTGTAAGCGGAGCAGGGTCGTTTGGCGGGTTTGCTTTTGAATATTCAACAGTTTCTTTTATCGGCGCAAACAATTTTGAGTTAAACAATTTTGTTTATCTTTCTTCGGGCGCGGCTCTATACGTCTACGCTTCAACTCTGTCGCTTAGCGGCGTTTCATTTTCAACCAATGCGTCTATTGAAAGAGCAGGCGGCGCGGTCTATGCGGATTCTTCAACGGCGTTAGTTTCTACAACATCTTTTCTTTTTAACGCTTCCTCAAGCGCGGGCGGCGCTTTTTACGCGCAAAATTCTACGCTCGCAGTTTTAGATTCCGTTTTTCATTTTAACGTTTCTTCGGGTTTAGGCGGAGCGGTTTATATTGAAAAAGGAATCTTTGATTTTAACGGCGTTTCTTTTTCGTCAAACGCTGCTGATAAAGGGTCTGCGGTCTACGTATTTTCTTCAAGCGGAGTTTTGAACAATTCAACTATATCGGGCGGCAAATCGACCGACGGAAATTTATACGCGTCGTCTTCCGCTATTTTCTTGCGCGGAGTAAAATTTCATGAAAACGAAGCGTCAAATTCAGGCGGAGCGGCGTTCATAAAGGATTCTCAAATATATATATTAAATTCGCTCATAACAGATAATAAAGCGTTTAACGCAGGCGGTTTTTATATTGAAAATTCCGAAGTAATTATTTTTGAAACTGGATTTTCAAACAATTTTTCAACCGCTTCGGCGGGCGCTATATATTTGTCAACGTCCTCGTTGTTTTTATCTGAAACGACTTTTAGTTCAAACGTCTCTTTAGGAAACGGCGGAGCTTTGTATATTGAAAATTCTACGGCTTCAATAAGCGGCAGTCATTTTTCAAATAACGTTTCAAACCTAAACGGCGGCGCGATATATCTTAAATCGGCGCAGTTATATTTAAACGGCGGCGTTAATTTTAACGATAATTTTGCGCAAGGCGCGAAAAACGACATATATTTAGACGAAGACGCCAAATTATTTTTAGACGCGCAAGGAAAAGAAATTATTTTTAACGGCGGGATAAAATCCAATTCGGCGGCTTCAGGCATAGAAATTACAAAAACGGGCGGAGGCAGCTTGATTTTTTGCGGAGAAAGTTCGCTTAACGCTTTTGTCAATGTTTCAGGCGGTTCTCTTATAGTTTCTCAGACCGCTCTTTTTGACGCAAACGAAGTAAATATTGCGGCGGAGGCGGCGTTGTCTTTATCTCGAGGAACTGTTGTAAATATTTCAACTTTAACGATAAACGAAAACGCGGTTTTTAAAACTGACAATATATCCTCTTTTAACGCCGACATTCTAAATATGAACGGCGTTTTGAGAATAGGCGTTGACACGTCTTCAGGCTCGTCTGATTTAATAAACGCTCGGACGCTTAACTTAAATTCATCCTCAAGCGCGCTGGAATTTGACGGCAATTTATCGCGCAGCGTCAATACCTATACTATCGTTCAGACGACAAATCCCATAACGGGAGCTTTTAAAGAAACAAGCGGAAATTACGGAGCAAGAATAAATTGGTCTATAGTTCAGTCGCCAAACGACGTTAAACTCAACTTGGCGGTATTGAGTTATGCGGACATTTTAGAAGAATTTAAAGGCAATCAAATAAACGTTATTAAAACCATAGACGCTATTTACTACGATTCGTTTGATAAATACGACGATTTATGGAGCAACGTAATATCGCCGATGGACGCGATGAGCATTGAAGATTTGCAAAAAACGGCAAGCGCGCTTTCAGGATCAATATACGCGGACTTGTTTTCAATAAGTTTGCTTAACCGCTCAAAAGAGAGTTTGTTTGAACGGATAAACGTATCCGAAGACGATAACGCTTCTTGGATTTTTGCAAAGGGAGACATATTTTCTTTAAAACAAGACGAGAATTTAAACGGGGATTTAAAAGATTTAAATTTAGGGCTTGCCGGCGGATTTAGTTTATACGATAACGCTGAAAATTTATCCGCAGGAGTTATGTTTGAATACGATTACCATAACGTAGAGCAGAACAAAGACGAAGCTAAGATACACGATATAAGCGGCGGTTTTTACGGCGATATTTTATGGAAATTTTTTGAACTTAAAGGATTTTTAACCGCAGGCTTTATGCAATACGATGTGATAAGAAACATAACGCCGCTTGCGCAGACCGCCGAAGGCGATTTTGCGGCTTATAACGCAAAAGCTGCTCTTCGGGCTGCGGTCTCAATAAACGCGGGCGATTTTCTTTCCATAAAACCTTTTATCGGCGCCGACGGCGTATTTTTAAAAACTTCGTCTTTTGACGAAAGCGGCGAAGGCGCGCAGCTTCACTTTGGAGAACGCGATTTTATAGCTTCAACTTACGGATGCGGATTAGAGTTCAAAGGCAAAGCGGGAATATTTTCATGGTTTATAAACGGCGGCGCGGATTTTGTTATAAGCGCTTCAGAAAAGAAAATTGAAACGAATTTTGTTCAGGCAAAAGACGCGGCATTTGAAATTATACCGTCAAAACTAGGCGACACGGCGTTAAAAACTGCCGCGGGGTTTGAGATAAAAATAAACGACGAAACCGTGATTTTTATGAACGCAGGATACGTTTCTTCAGACAGTTATGAAGATATAAAAGCAAATTTAGGTTTTAGATATAAGCTGGATTATGATTTTAGTTTGTAAAAGGACGCATAACGGCAGCAAAAAACGCATCTAAGCGGCTAGGGCAGCTAGGCAACAACTAGGTCGCGCCATAGAAGCATGACAACGGCGCGAAACGACAAAGAGTAAAGAAAGCAATATTCCTTTTAGTCGCCCTGAACTTGTTTCAGGGTCTGCTTTTCAAGGTCTCTTTCAGCGTCTGTCGTTTGTTGTTAATCGTTTAACGGCGGATGCTGAAACAAGTTCAGCATGACGGACAACGGCGCTAACAACCAAAGACGTTGACGCGCGGGCATTTTTACCGTTGATAAATATTTTATTTTACAACGGCTATTGCGAAATTAAGATACTGCGTTTCTGGCATTGAAGAAAGTATCGGATGATCTTTTGCCTGAAATCCGTATTCCAACAACAAAGTTTCAAGCGCGTTTTCTTTTTTTGTTTTGACGGCTGCTTGGCAAACCGCGTCTACAAAACTTTTGAAATCCAAATGGCGCGAACAAGACGACGTCGCAAGCATTCCGCCGCTTTTTAAAAGACATATAGCGGCTTCGTTTATTTTTACGTAATGTTTAAAGCCCGCGTGAAAATCTTTTTTGCTTTTTATTAAGCCGGGCGGGTCAATATTTACAATATCAAAATTTTCGTCTTTGGCTTCTTTTGACTGCAAATATTCTAAAGCGTCCGCTTCAATCGCGTTAAAATTTTTAAATCCGTTTAAAGCGTAATTCTTTTCCGCAATTTCTAAAGCGCGCCTTGAAGAATCAACAAAAACGACTTCCTGCGCGCCTGCGTTTTTAGCGTATATACCGAAAGCGCCCGTGTGACAGTAACAATCCAAAACTTTTTTATTTTTAACGTAAGAGGCGAGTTTTGCTCGGTTGTCGCGCTGGTCAAAGTACCAGCCGGTTTTTTGCCCGCTTATAATGTCTGCGTAAAATTTTAATCCGTTTTCAAAAATTATTATATCTTTGGGGATTTCGCCGTAGAAAATTTCATTTTCTTTTTTCAAATCGGCGTTTTCAAGCTGTCTCAAACGCGAATCGTTTCTTACAAAAATGCCTTTCGGTTCAAAAACCGCCGTCGCCGCAGTTAAAATATCGGCTTTATGAGCCTGAGCCCCGGCAGATAAAAACTGCGCGCAAAGCGCGTCCCCGTATTTGTCTATAACAATTCCCGCCAAATCGTCGGACTCTCCGAAAACCGCTCTATAAGAATTTTCATTAGGATAAATTTTATCGCGCAGCGTTTTTGCTTTTTCAATGCGTTTATGCCAAAAAGGTATATTAATATCTTCATCGGTCAAAGTGAGAAGCCGAAAAGATATTAAAGAATGAGGATTATAAAACCCTTTTCCTATAAAAACGTTATTGTTATCATAAAGCGAGGAAATGTCGCCAAGCGCGAAATGTCCTTCTGCGGATTTAATTTCGTTTGAAAAAATCCATTTGTGTCCGCTTTTTATTCTTTTGCCTTCGCCAGCCTTTAAAATTATCTTGCTCATTGTTTTTTTGCCTTTGCCAAGCCCGCTTAGTTTTTATTCGCCGCGCTTAGGCGTCTAATATTTTACTTCTCTATGTTTTAATATGGGGTCTCTATAAAAACCCGTAATTCTTAAGGGATAGATAAAATACAATGTCTGCTTCGCATCCACCGCTTTATAAGTTTTTTATAGACGCGCTCTATGAAAAAACGAAGTTTTTGCAAAGCCCGAAGCAAGCGTTAAAAATCATAGCGTAGTTTTAGCTTCTTTGTCAAAATCTCTGTCTATTCTGCGTTTAGCGGGACGACCTAAAATTTTTCTCGTCCACATTCTAAAACTGTTCATATACTCAAAAACTGCGGGTATTACCAAAAGAGTAAGAATTGTAGAACTGATAATTCCGCCTATGATAACTATGCCCATGCTTTGTCTGAATTTTCCCGTTTCGCTTAGAGCTAAAGCCGTTGGAAGCATGCCTGCGGCTAATGCGAAAGAAGTCATAAGTATAGGGCGAAGCCTTATTTTTCCCGCCTCTAAAACCGCTTCTTTTACGGACTTTCCCCGCCTTATAAGCTGCTGTATATAGTCCACAAGTATAATTGAATTTTTCGCCACTATTCCTAAAAGCATAATAAAGCCTATCATTGTAAACATGTCAAAAGAACCTTTCGTTAAAACTAAAGCCAGCAAACCGCCGACGGCGGCAAGCGGCAAAGCAAGCATAATAGTAAACGGCGTTATAATTGATTCATACAAACTTGCAAGAGTCATATAAATAAAAATTATAGACAGTATCATCGCCATGCTTATATTTTTTGTCAGGTCGCGCATTTCTTCAATATTTCCTGAATATTCATATGTAATATCGTCCCACAGTTTTTTGTTTAGAGGATTATTTTTGCTTTGAGTTATAACTTTTTCAACTTGCTGCTGAATGGGACCTAACGCGTAGCCTTTTTGCGTGTTTCCAGCTATTTCAATGTAGCGGGTTCTGTCTCTTCTGTAAATTTTTGTGGGTCCTTCCGCTTTTTTTAACGACGCAACGCGCGAAAGTTTTATGCGTTTATTGTTCATATTAAAAATGTAGAGATCGTTAAAAGTGTTCATTATTTTTCTTTGTTTTTCGTCAAAACGCACTCTTATGTCGTATTCTAAACCGCCGCTCCTAAAAACTGCGGGTAGATTGCCTTCTACCATTGCGCGCAGTTCCGCGCCCGCCATAACGGAATTTACGCCAAACTCTTTAGCTTTTTTGGGGTCTATGTCTATTTGGTATTCTTGTTTCCCCGAACGGTAATTTGTAGCAAGGTCTACAAGACCGGGAACTTTCTCTAAATTAGGTATCAGCGAATCGGCTAAAGCCGAAAGCTGTTTTGTGTCGCGCCCGTAGAGGAGAAGAGAAAAAGGCTTTCTCCCGCCGCCAAACATTCCCGCTGTTTCGTCTAGAGAAATAATTATGGATTTTTCAAATTTCCCTTTGAGTTTTTTCCTCGCTTCGTCTTTAACTTCTTCAGTGCTTAAAGTTCTTTTTTTATAATCTACAAGGCGGACGTAAATGTCTGCAATATTTAATTCGCCGCTGTTATTTCCCAAAGAAGCCATGCAAAAGTCAACTTCGTCCATAGACATAAGCGTATTTTCTATTTCTTGACAGACAGAATTTGTTTTTGAAAGCGAAGCGTCTGGCGCGGTTTCTACAGAAATTCTAAATTCGCCAGATTCCGACATAGGCATAAAATTTTTAGGCAAATCTTTTGCGGCGTAAACAGAGGCGGCAAAAATTGCGATTATTAAAAACATTATCTTTATTTTGTTGTAGACGATAAATAGAAGAGTTTTTTCGTAGATTTTTAAAACTAGCAAATAAAGTTTTTCAAACCAAACTACTGTTAAAAACCTCATGACTTTACTAAATCCTTCAAAGGCGTAATAAAAAGCCAAAAGAGCTTTGTTCTTAGGTTTTGCGTCCGCTTTTTTATGCGCGGGTATAATGTAAGCCGAAAGCATAGGCGCTATGGTGAGCGCGTCTAAAACGGAAATAAACATTGCAAAAACTACAGTAAGCCCGAACTCTTTAAAAAACTGTCCTATAATGCCGCTCATAAAACCGACGGGAAGAAACACGGCTATTACGGAGCTTGTGGTAGCCACTACGGCAAGAGCCACTTCGTCCGTTCCTTTTTGGGCGGCTTGCGCAGGCTCTTCGCCTTCTTCGTAATGCCGGTAAATGTTTTCGCGCACCACTATGGCGTCGTCAATTAAAAGTCCAACCGCCAAAGACAAAGACATAAGCGATATAACGTTTACGCTAAATCCGAAAAAGCGCATAAAAATAAAAGCGCCTATTAAACTGTTTGGCAGGGCAAGCGCGGTAATAAAAGTGGAACGCCAGCTTGCAAGAAAAAAGTACACTACTATTACGGCAAGAAATATCCCTTCAAAAATTGTATTTTTTACGTCGTTGATATTGTCTTTGATAAACTTTGCATTGTCGCTTATAACGGTAAGCTGCGGATTGCCTTTTGTTCCCTTGTATTTTTTGTTTAGCTCTTCAACTTTTTTAAGAACGCCGTCTGAAATTTTTACTTCGTTAGCTTTTGACTGTTTAAATATGCGAAACAACAGCTGCTGTTCTCTTACTACTTTGCCGTCTTCTCTTAAATTTATGCGTCCCATAGAAGTTCTTTCGCGCACGGTGTCGTCTACTATAGCCACGTCGCCTACAGATACGGGAACTTCGTTGCCTCTAAAATTTACTATAACTTGTTCTATGTCTTTAACGTTTCTGTATTCGCCCATAGAACGGAAAGATATGTCGTCGTCGCCTATTGAAAGTCTGCCGACGGGAACGTTCATAGAATTATTTTCTATGGCGCTTGTAACGGCGGAAAGAGTGGCGTCGTATTGGTTTAGTTTTTCTCTGTTTACGTTGACGACAATTTCTCTTCTTGTGCCGCCCGCCATCCAAATATTTGCTATGCCGTCGACTCTTAAAAGTTCTTTGCGGTAATATTCGTCGCCGAAATCAAAAAGCTCTTTTGCAGGAAGAGTGGCTTTGAGGCTTACCGTCATAACAGGGCGCGACTCCGGGTCAAACTTTAAAACTACCGGCTCTTCTATATCGTCTGGGAATCCCCTTCTTATTTCAGCTATTTTGTCTTTAACTTCCTGTAAAGCGACTTCGGGGTTTTTGTCAAGCTCAAATTCGGCAAAAGTTCTAGAATAGCCGTCTTGGCTTACGGAAGTGATATGTTTTAACCCTGAAATTGCGCTCATAGAATTTTCCACTCTGCGGCTTACGCGGTTTTCAATTTCTTCAGGTCCCGCTCCGGGGTATTGTATAGTGACGACGACAAACGGAAATTCAACGTCTGGCATCATTCGCACGGGAAGCCTTTGCATAAAAATGACGCCTATGATAATTGCCGCCGCTAAAATTGAAAAAATAAAAGTCGGGCGTTTTATTGACAAACTTGCTAAATTCATACATTTTCTCCTTGAATATAACGCATAAAAAGCAGGCGCAATTGGGTGTCTTGCAAAAACCTATAATGTTCGTAATTGCTGTGAATTTTGCGGCAGTTTAAAGAAGAAAATGAAGGGCGTCCTAAGAGCAAGGACGGACAAATTTTCTGATGTAGAAATGCCGCAGAGACAATGTCTCTCAAGGCGCAAGGCAAAGACGGGCGTTAGTTTTTTTAGAGACGCCCATTGGCTTAGCTTATCTATCTCGCCGCCGCCGCTATGCGCCTATCCGTAATGAGCGTCTATTCAAAAATTTCTATCTCAACGCGGCGATTGGATTTATCTTTTTGATTTTTTTTCTTTTTAATCTTACGCGGTTTTGAAGAGCCTGCGCCTTTGAACTTTATTTTTGATTCGGGTATCCCGTTAGAAATCAGCGCCGCGGCAGCCGACGCCGCCCTGTTTTCCGATATGGCTTCGCTCATAAAAGCTTCTCCGTCGCCAGATGGGTCGGTATGTCCCGTAAATACTATCTTTTTTATTTTTACGCCTTTAATCATATCCGCGATTTGCTTTAAATAGGCTTTGCCTTTTTGGTCTATTTCGCTTTGTCCCGGCTTAAAAAACGCGCTTCCCAAAGTAAGTTTTTTACCCGAACCTTCCTTGTAATTTTCCTGCTTAATATTTTGATATTCGGCTATAACTTCCTCACCAGCTTTCATATTTTCTTCATTTAGATTTAAATCTCCGCTTGCGTTGACAAAAGATTGTTCGGCGTCTTTTTCATCTGCGATTTTTGCGTCGTCAGAGAGATAGGATTTGTCTTTTTTAGAGACAGTATAAACGCGTTTTACGTTTTCTTCAGACAAACCTGAATTTAAATCGCCAATATCAAAATCTTCCTCTTTTTGAAAACCTTCTATAGGCTGAACAACGGGAAAATACTCTTCAACCGGAATAAAATCCGCAAATTCTTCTTCAAAAAAATTCTCGGTCTTAGGGTTATCTTTAGCGACTATAGGTTTGAATCCTACGTAATCTCTGTAAGCGAGATCGTCTTGGGAAACGGCGGCTTTTTGAACGGCATGCCCGAAAGAGTATTGTATAGACAAGGCAAATCCGTAAGACGAACCGTATTGCGCGCTTTCGCTTTTGAAACCCGCCGCCGCGTTTAAAGAATCTGAAAAAACCGCTCTAACTCCTAAAACCGCTTCCAGCAATGCGCCTGAAATATCTGAGATAAACGTTTGAGCGTTATAAATTATTTCACTCTCTCCCAAAAAAGAATACCCAAACCCCGCGCCTATATAAGGCGACAGATTGAACCCGTTTCTGACGCCTGCAAAATTAAGCAAAAGCGAAATTTTTGCGTCAAGCAAAGAAACGGCGCCGAAATTTATATTCTCGGCTTCTTGCGCGCCCGACGTAAAATAATTTAAAGAAATTTTAGGCTCAAAAATAAAAGAACCGAGGTTGATTTCTTTCCCCGCCTCGCCGAAAAAAACAACCGCGTTTCTTTCTAAAGAATAGTTTAAATTAGGATTTTTACCGTCGGAATTGATAAAAAAATTTTTAACCGCTATTTGCGCGAAAGCGCCGTTTTGCCATATCTTTGAGCCGTATAACGCTATGGAATAAAACTCGTTTGAAAATTTCGCGCCGGGATGTCCGTCTATTTTAGCGTCGCCCGAATTATACTCCGCGCTTAAACCCGCGCGATAGCCGCCGTCTATATTTCTTTCGTAGCCCGCTTCAAAACCGTAAAACAAAGCGTCCGCGTTTTTGCCGTCGTAAAAAGAAACGCCTCCATACTCTTGTGAAAGCCAAACGCCTTGAGTAAATTCCGCCGCGTTTCTATTGTTAAAAAGCGCAAACGCGCCGGCGCTTTTAGGCAAGAGAACCGACATCGCCGA
The DNA here is from genome assembly GCA_031277075.1 of Endomicrobium sp. GTDB lineage: Bacteria > Elusimicrobiota > Endomicrobiia > Endomicrobiales > Endomicrobiaceae > JAISLV01. The sequence goes on from JAISLV010000200.1 coordinate 23,290, forward strand.
AATAATTGAAATTTCAGATTGCGCGGCGTTTGCTGCGTAAGACCCGCCGACGCAGAAAATTAATAATGCGATAATATAATGAATTCTGTTTGGCATATTTTCGTTTATTATACTAAATTATTTTATTTTTAATAGAGAAAAATTCTTATAAAAACGACAAGCGCATAAAAGCCGCGATAAAATCTCAAGGCGAGCCGCAGTTGTCCCCCCGCCGCTTTCAAAATAGAGCAACGGGCGAGAGGCTGTCTTTAAATTTTCCCTTACTTAAATAAAAGGCTGTCCAAAGCGGTTTTTTACGCTGTTGTTTGCCGCGTTATTTAGAAAAGTTTTTTCTTGTAATTTCTATAATTTGTTATAATGTAAAAATGCTTAAAAAATATAATTTTGAAAAATATTTTGATTGTTTTATAAAAATAATTCCTTTAAACGCGGCTGTTATTTTGGCTATGACCGTCTACCGCGTTTGGTTCTTTTTTTATTTTTCCGCAGGGCAGAGCTTTTCTGGTTTTTATTGGGACGTTTTAAGGGCTTTTTGGCTAGGTTTTAGATTTGACCTCTCGGTATTAGCTTATATTAACGCTTTGCCCGCTCTTATTTTTACGCTTTTTCTTTTATTGAAAAATATGAGAGCGTTTAAAATCGCGTCGTTTTTTACGGCGGTTTATTTTTGGTTTGCTTTTATGTTTATACTTTTTTTAAATTTCGTAGACATAGGCTTCTTTACTTATTTTCACGAGCGCATAAACTTACTGCTGTTCGACTTTTTCTTAGACGACACTTCCGCTTTGCTTGCGACGATAATAAAAGACGTTCGCTTTTACGAAGCTCTCGCGCTATTTCTTGCCGCGGGTTTTGCTTTGTATAAGCTGTGCCGTTTCGTCTATAAAAATATCGCTTCCAAGCATTGTATTATAGCGGCAGAGTATTGGAACGTCTGGGTCAAAACAGTTATCGTTTTAACCGTCGTCTTTTTGACGTTTTTATTTGCGCGCGGAACTGTTTCTATGTTTCCGCTGGGAACTTTTTACACGCAAATTTCGCCCAACGCTTTTTTAAATAAAATTTCAATTTCAAGCTTGCATTCTCTTTTTGACGCAATATCTGCAAAAAGCGAGCAGAGCAAAGACAAAATTGACATTCCGTCAAAGCTGGGCGTAGACAAAGAAAATATTGATTTGTCGGTTTTTGGAAAAATTACGGCGGAAAATCACGCCGCGTCTGAAATTAAGCCGAACGTCGTTTTTATAATTTTAGAGAGTTTCGGAGAGCTTCCCGTTTTATATAACGGCGAAAATTTTAACGTTTTGGGAAATTTAAAAAAACATTTTGACGAGGACATTGTCCTTTACAATTTTCTTGCCGCGGGAAAAATCACTATAAACGCGCTGGAATCTACGATTTTAAATATGCCTCAAAGACCGTTCGGGCTGCAAATCACCCAAAGCCCGAAAGCGTTCTACGCTTACCCTAGTTCCGTCGCGCTCCCTTACAAAAAAGCGGGGTATCTTACAAAAGCCGTCTACGGAGGAAGTTTATCTTGGCGCGGACTTGAAACTTTTTTAAAAGCTCAAGGGTTTGACAAACTTTACGGCGAAGGCTCTATAAAAAACGAATACCGCCATCAATGGGGCATAAACGACAAACAGTTTTTTGAAATGCTTTTAAGAGAGTTGAAAGCCGATCCTCAAAAGCCGAAATTTATTTACGCGCTTTCAACGGCGACGCACCCGCCCTACGAAACGCCCCCGTATTTTAAGCCTCTGCCGCTTGAAATACCAAAAGAGCTAAAAGAGACGATGCCTGAAGAAAAAAACGTTCGCAAAATATTTGAAACTTATCAGTTTGCAAATATTTGCGCCGCTGAATTTCTTGACGCGGTAAAAAATTCCGAGCTTGCCCAAAACACTATCATAGCCATAACGGGCGACCATAATTTAAGAGAAATACGCGCTAAAGACGAAAAAGATTTGTTTAAAAAATACGCGGTTCCTTTATACCTTTATATACCGCAAAAACTAAAAAAACCGTTTAACGCTAGGGTTGCGGGATCGCACATAGACATAGCGCCGACTTTATACGAGCTGTCTTTATCGTCGCAAAATTATTATGCCGCAGGGGAAAGCCTTGCGGGCGAAAATAAAGAAGGCTTTGCCTTTAACGGCGACGGATTTATACTTTCGGGCGATAAAGCCGTTTTATACAATGTCTCTACGGGAAAAACCGAGTATTTTGATTTTGATTTTAATACAAAAATGTTAAAATATGCCGAAAGTTCAAACGAACGCCTGCAAATGCTTGAACGGTATAAAAAAACGCTTGCCGCATCTGACGTTTATCTGCGGCAGGCGGATAAAAAAGGAGAAAACAAATGACGCTTATTTTAGGGTTTTTCGGAGTGGTTTTTTTGGCTGTCGTAGTCGTCGCGCTTTACGTTTTGGTAACGTATAACGCTTTCGTAGTTCTTAAAAATAGGGTGAAAGAGGCTTGGAGCGATATTGAAGTTCAGATGAAACGCCGCTATGACCTTATCCCCAATCTCGTTGAAGTGGTAAAAGGCTATGCGGCGCACGAAAAAAATACGCTTGAAGCCGTTATACAGGCAAGAAACGCGGCTATGTCCAGCAGCGGCAGCCTTGACGATAAAGCCAAAGCCGAAAACGCCCTTACGGGAACTTTAAAATCTCTTTTTGCGCTGTCTGAGAATTATCCTAATCTCAAAGCGAACGAAAACTTTTTGGAACTGCAAAGAGAACTTACCGACACTGAAAATAAAATTCAGGCGAGCAGAAGGTTTTACAATGCCAACGTTTTAGCTTTAAACACCAAACTTGAAATGTTCCCCAGCAACATTATAGGTAAATTTTTCAATTTCGTAAAACAGGAATTTTTTAAACTTGACGAAAACGAGCAAGCCGCAAAACAGCCTGTGAAAGTGCAATTTTAAAACTTGAAAACTATGACGGCTGCAAGCGGCTGAGCGGCGGTAAAATTTAACATTTTTACCGTTTTAAAGCCGCTTGCAGCCGCTGGCTTTTCAAACTTCCCAGCAAGAGGATTTATGCCTAAAATAACTACTTACGATTTTATAGACGCAAACAGACGCAAAACTATTATGCTTATGTTTTTGTTTCCTTTAAGCCTTGTAATTCTCGTATATATAGCGCTTTTATTTGTCGGCGAGTTTGGAGGCGGCGCGGGCGCAAACGCTAACGGAGCTTCCGCCATAGACGCGGCAAACAGAATAGCCGTTGTGGTTTTGCCTATAGTCTCTATCGCGGCTATAATTTGGATACTGATAAGTTATTTTTACGGTCAAAATTTTATACTGCGAGCGGCAGGCGCCAAAGAAATTACAAATCGGACTTCCGACGAAAAAGAAATTTTAAGAATCGTTGAAAATATCGCAATAACCGCAGGACTTCCCATGCCTAAAGTCTACGCTATTAACGACAACTCTTTAAACGCTTTCGCCACAGGCAGAAACCCTGAGCATTCTTACGTCGTCCTTACAAAAGGCATTATCAACAAACTTGAAAAAAGCGAGCTTGAAGGGGTGATAGCCCACGAAATGTCGCATATAGGAAACCGCGACATACGCCTTATGCTTATAATGATAGTATGTATAAGCGTTTCAACGATAGCGGCGGAAATTCTTTTAAGAATCGGGTTGTCTCAAAGAAACAGAAACTCTAAAAACAATAATTCGCAAATTCTGTTTTTAGCTTTGGCTGCGGCATTTTACGCTTACGGCTATATGGTAGCGCCGCT
>JAISLV010000213.1 GCA_031277075.1 Endomicrobium sp.
TTATCGTATCCGACTTCGGATTTATCGTCGGATTTCTTTTGTCCGTCAGATTTATTCGCTTCCCCTACGACGTTTTTATATTTGTATATCGTCGTTTCGCTGTTTTTCTCGCCCGCAACGATAAACTTAACTAATCTCTTTATATCCGTTTCTTTTACGCTTTCCGCCGCAACCGCTGATATCGCTTTACCCGCAGTAAATATCCCGTCTAAACGCCCTATCTCTTTCCCCGACGCCTCTTGCGCGCTTGCCTGTTTTACATTCTCTTCCTTTTGCAATAGTTCGTTTTTCCCGCTCGTTATCGCGCTTTTGTTAAACCATACTCTCTGATTCTCGTTTATCCCAGAACTTGATTCCTCGTCTTCCCATTTTGAAAGAGAACTTCCCGTCTTAGTATATACCACCCCGTTAAGCGCAAAACTGTCCGATTGAGCTTCTGTCTTTATTGCGTCTTCCCCATCTGGATACGACATTTGTTTGTCTTCTATCTTAACCAATATGGAATTTCCCGTAGCTCTGTTGCTGTATACCGTGTATCTCTCTTTGTCTTTCTCCGCTTCGGAAGTCTTTTGCGTTACCCAATTTTCTCCCGTAGCTTCTGAGATTTCTTTGCGAGCTTCCCCCAATGTCGTAGTGACTACGTTCTTGGGTTTGCCGTAATCAACAGCATTGCCTTTTTCCCCTGCGGCGTCAACAACCCTAACTTCAGCGCTTTTTACGGTTTTATCTTGCTCTTTCGTTACGCTTTGCTTTGCCGCTTCTTTTTTAGCGCCGCCGCTTACGTCTCCAAGTTTTTCCGCGCTCTTTAACTCTTCAGCCTCTTTTTGCTTTTTCTGTTCATTTGAACTTTCTTCATTTTCATCGCCGCTTCTAACGCTTATCTCTTCGCCTGACGCCGCATTCACAACAGATTCAGACGGCTTAGCTTTAAATTTTTCTTCAAGCCCGCTTACGCTTACCTGATCTTTTACGGACTTAAACTGATGATACACTTCGTCCCCGCCGCCCTGCCGCTTTATCTGTTCGTATTCTTTCTTTTTCCTATAGTTTGAATTGTCTTGCGCATATACGGGCAAATTGGCTATGTTCACAAGAAAACACAGCGCGACGGCAAGCGATACGCTTTTCATAAATATATTCCCTTTCCAATACAAAGCAAAATAATCCATGATTTTTTCTTTAATTTTCATAATTTATTCTCCTGTTAATATTTATTTTCTATATTTTAAATAATAAAAAACACACAATTCGGCGCAGAAATTAGCTATGCCGAGATTTCTGTTTTATCTATTTTTTTCAACGCAGATATGAGAAACATATTTGATAATAATAAAATTAGCATATTTATTTTATCCTTTCTTTTATTATATATAATATATAATACCCCAAATAAGAAAAATAATAAATTCTTTTATGTGAATTTTTTGTGAATTTAATATGTCAATTTTAACAGCTTTTCAAAAGCTGCATAGCAAGAATTTCTATCTTAAGGGGGTCTTGCTTTTGCTTAATTCTTATTCTTTTTCCCGCTCTTTAGAGCGGGTTGATAAAACAAACAAAGTTTATCGTCAATTGGGGGTCTCTAAAAACCCTAATGCCCGTCCTTGCCTTGCGCCTTGAGAGACATTGTCTCTGCGGCATTTCTACATCAGAAAATTTGTCCGTCCTTGCTCTTAGGACGCGGCTTGCATTTTCTTCTTTGAACTGCCGCAAAATTTGCGGCAATTACGTGCATTATAGGTTTTTAGAGACACCCAATTACCGCCGCTTTTGGCGTCTGTTGCCGCCGTAGTACCTGAATGTTTTTGTCTGTTATCCGCTTTTTGCATTTGCCGTTAACGCTTTATCGGCAAAAATTTACGATAAAAAAAAGAACACCCGCAAATAAAAAACTTTGCGGATGCCCTTTTTGTCAAACGTCTGTTTAATTTACGAATTCAAAATGTTTAACGCGCTCTCGTTTTGAACTTCAGTGACGAATTTAATTCCCGTTTCTTTTTCCGTTTCTCTGTTGATTGAAAAAATATCGTTTCTTGATATTGCAGACATTGAAAATTTACGCGCGCCCGCCATTAATTGCTGTAATCCGCAGACGAGTTTATCTGTAAGAGTCCAAATTGCGATTGCTCCGTAAGGAATATCCTTCATAGCGGATTTGCCGACTTTTTTCTCAACGTCGTAATAGCCCGCGAATATTTCTTCAGGCGAAGCCCCGTATTCTTTTAACGACGCGGGCAATTGTTCCCAGTTTCCGCAGACCGCCGCTTTGCGGGCGGGGTTTATCGCGCCTTCTATATTTGAGCCTAAGAAACCCGGTATCATAACCGCTCTGCCCATACATATTAACTTTGTATAAGGCGCGCCTAAAGCCAGAGCTTTAAATATTTGGTCTTCTTTTGCAAAGCCTCCTGCAAAAGATAAATCTACAACTTTTTGTCCGCGCGCGGCAAGTATTGCGGCATACTCTGCGGCTTTAGCGTGAAGAAGAATTGAAGGAACGCCCCATGATTCCATCATATTCCAAGGACTCATTCCAGTTCCGCCGCCTGAACCGTCTATAGTAAGAAGGTCTAATTCGGTTTCGGAAGCAAGTTTTATCGACATTGCAAGAGCTTCCATACCGTAAGAGCCCGTTTTAAGAGAAATTCTTTTAAAACCTATTCCTCTGAGATAAGATATGCTTTTTCTAAAATCTTCGCAGACTTGCGCCGGCGTGTCTAAGCTCGTATAGCCTATTCTGCTGTGGCGCGCAAACGATTTAATCGCGCCCGCTTTAAACGCCGCCTGAACTTCTGCAGCTGAAGGGTCTGGGTCTACTACATATCCTCTTGCTTTTAAGAAAAGAGCGTATTCTAAATCCGTAACCTGAATTTCGCCGCCGATATTTTTTGCGCCCTGTCCCCATTTCAATTCCAAAACAACTTTATCGCCGTATTTGTTTATCAAATACTCCGCGACTCCGTTTCTGGTGTCTTCAACGTTCATTTGAACTATTATTGCGCCGTAACCGTCGTAATATCTCAAATATGCGTCAATGCGTCTTTCAAGTTCGGGAGCTTTAACAATTCTGCCTTTTTCAAGGGTAGACGTTTTATCCACTCCGACGACATTTTCTCCTATAACTATCGGAAAACCCGCCAAAGCCGCGCCGATGGCAAAAGAATCCCAATATTTTGCCGCTATAAAAGTAGAACCCAGCGCCCCCGTCATAAAAGGAATGCGGCATTTGGTTTGAACTTTTGAGCCGAACGACGTTTCCGTATTTACATTTGGAAAAACGCAGTCGTCTTGAGAATTAGACAACCCCTTTGGAAGACCGTGCGCTCCGTAGCAATACCCGTTTATTCTTAACGCATCGTAAGAAACTCCCGTCTGCGTTTCAACCGCGCTGCCTGCGGTAATCGTCCCGAAATCTCTCGGGTAAAGCATTTTTCTTCCTCTCAAACTCGAAAGCCACGTTTCGCATTTGCCTTGACAATCCGCCCTACAAAGCGTGCATAGCCCCGAAGGAGCGGGATTGCCTCTGTTTACAGCGCCTAAAACATCGTTGTTTTTCTGCATTAAAAACCCCTTTTACATAAAATTAACGACGTATTTTATAAACATTATTGAAGAAGACAATCAAAGAACAAATTGGCAGGCAGAAAATTTTATTATTTTTTCTATATCAATAATATATCATATATTGCCGCTCAACCTCAAATGGGCGATGTATGGAAAAGCAACGAACGCAGCTAAGCAACTAGGCGGCTAGAACCTGACTTGATCGCTTTGGCGACCGCACAGATTAGAGCTTTTTTACAAGTTTTTGCATTCCAATTAAGCAACTAGGCAGCTAAGCAAAGGCAGACACTGAAAGAGAGACTGAAAGAGACCCTGAAACAGACCCTGAAACAAGTTCAGGGTGACGCTTCGCGTCAGTTTTAGGCGACGCGTTCGCGTAAATTTTGGGTGACGCTTCGCGTCAGTTTTGGGTGACGCTTCGCGTCAGTTTTGGGCGGCGCGTTCGCGTCAGTTTTGGATGACGGCGATGGGGTGCAAAGCCTATCATTGCCGCGCCTGTCATGCTGAACTTGTTTCAGCATCTGTCGTTTGTTGTTCATCTATTCTTTCTCTTCCTTCTTTGATTACTATCTTCACGCTAATGCTATTTTTTTCTTTGCTGCTTTCTTTGCAAATATGTATTTTCTTTCGCCTATTTTACAAAACTCCTTTATTTGGCGACCGCTTTTAACTCTCTTTTATATATAAAAATCTCAAAAATTTTAAAAAGCGGTCAAGTCAGGAGCTAAGCAGCTAAGGCGGCTATGATGCGACAACAACACAACAGCCTTCGTTATTTCCTAGGTTTGTAATATGAAATGACTGGCGTCGGCGCGGGCTTAAATTAATTTTAAAATTTCGCCTGCGAGATATAGCGAGCCTACGGAAATATTTTTGTCGGAGGGCGTAAGAAGTTTTAAAGACTCTTTTACGGAAACGGTTTTTACCGTTTTTATTTTACTTGAAATTTTCAATATTTCTTTTTCTAAAATTTCAGGACGAACGGCTCTTTGATTTGTTATATAAGGCAAAATTACAGTCTTTGCAAAAGGGACTATCGCGGCTATGATTTTTTTATATTCTTTTTCTTTCATTGCGGCAAAAATAAAAACGGCTTTCTTTCCTTGCAAATAACTTTTTGCAAATCTAATAAAAACCTCTATGGCTTGCTTATTGTGAGCGCCGTCTATCAGAATTTCGGCGGCGTTAGGCAGCTTTCTTATGTCAAGCCGCGCCGCCCATTTTGTTTTCATCAAAGCCTTTTTTATTTTAGACGGTTTAAAAATATATCCCTGCCCGCCTAAAACTTCTAAAGCGCAAAGAGCTAAAGCCGCATTGTCAATTTGATGGTTTCCTAACAGGGATATTTGAACGTTGTTTATATTTGCGTTCAGTCCGAAATAATCAAAATTTTGATTTTTACCCGCGCCTGAAAGAGTTTTTAGGCAAGACGGTTTTGCCGAGAAATGTTTTTTTAAAATATAGGGTTTTGCTTTTTGCTTTATAATCTTTAACGCGGATTTAGGCAAATTCGCGCAAATTACAGGGCGGTTCTTTTTTATAATTCCCGCTTTTTCAAAAGCTATTTTAGAAATAGTGTTTCCTAAAATTTCTTTGTGGTCTAAACCGATTGAAGCGATAATGGAAACCAAAGGTTTTTTTATTACGTTTGTCGCGTCAAACCTGCCGCCCAAACCCGTTTCAATAACGGCTATGTCGGCTTTTTGCAAAGAAAAATATATGAAAGCTAAACCCGTAAGATATTCAAAATAAGAAAGCTTATATTTTACGGCTGCCTTTGAGTATTTTTTAGAAAGACTTGCAAAAGCCGCTTTTGAAATGTTTTTGCCGTCTATTTGCAGGCGTTCGGTTATGTCTGTTAAATGAGGCGAAACATAGAGCGCGGTTTTATATCCGTTTTCTTTCAACGCCGACGCTAAAAACGCCGCAGTTGACCCTTTGCCGTTTGTTCCCGCAATATGAACGCATTTAATTTTATCTTGCGGGTTTCCTGCTGACTTCAAAAACTTTTTTATCCTTGAAAGACCCGCTTTCATTCCTTCGTATTCTTTTAAAGCGTCAAAAACGTTCATTTTTTACCGCAAAAAAAGTTTAAGGCTTTCGTTATCACGTCTTTTAAATCTTTTCTTTCAGCCACTATGTCTACCATGCCGTGCTTTTCTAAGAATTCCGAAAGCTGAAACCCCTCAGGCAGCTGCTGCCTGATAGTTTGTTCTATAACTCTCGGACCGGCAAAACCGATTAACGCTTTAGGTTCCGCAATATTTATGTCGCCAAGCATTGCAAAACTTGCCGCAACGCCTCCTGTGGTAGGGTCTGTTAAAACCGATATATACGGCAGATTATTTTCTGCAAGTCTTGCCAAAGCCGCGCTGGTTTTACCCATTTGCATAAGAGAAACTATGCCCTCTTGCATTCTTGCTCCGCCTGAAGCCGAAACTATAATTACGGGATATTTATTTTCTATAGCAAACTCAACGGCTCTTACTATTTTCTCGCCTACGACAGACCCCATGCTTCCGCCCATAAATTCAAAATCCATAACGGCAAGCGCCGCTTTGTATCCGTTTATCTGCGCGCTTCCCGTAACTACGGCGTCGTTTATTTGCGACTTTTTAATTTTGTCGGAGTATCCCGGAAAATTTAAAAAATCAACGGGCTTCATATCTTTGTCAAATTCGCAAAACGAATTTTCGTCGACAAGATACGCTATTCTTTTACGCGCGTTAAGCCTTGCGTAATAGCCGCATTTAGGGCATACCATAAAATTTTCTTCGTAATCTTTGCGTAAAAGTATTTGTTCGCATTTTTTGCACGTCGTCCAAATTCCTGCGGGAAGTCCTTTTTTAGAAGAACTTTCCGCGACAGATTTTGCCATTGTATCCTCCAAAACTTTCTTGCGGTCAAGCCGCCGCAAAACTTCTCGGCAATTATAACGTTTTAGGCTTTTAGGATATGCCTTGCGCAAGCAAGTCGCCTTGGTCTAAAATGCCGAGCGGTTTGCCCGTTTTGTCAACAACGGGCATATTGTCTATATTATACTCTTTTAAAATTTTCGCAGCGTCTGCAGCCATCATTTCAGGGCGGACGGTTTTCGGATTTTTTGTCATAACTTCCGCGATTTTTTTCTTTAATATTTTTTCGTCTTTTTGCAAATGCCTTCTTAAATCGCCGTCGGTAAAAAAACCGATAAGTTTCCCCGCTTTATTTACTATTATCGCGGCTCCAATTCTTGTTCCAGTCATTGCCAAAAGAGCGTCTTCAACGTCGGAATTTTGCGCGACGATAGGGTTTTGTTTTCCCTGCCGCATTATGTCTTTTACCTGCATAGTAAGTCTTTTGCCTATAGCTCCAAGCGGATGAAACAAAGCGAGATTTTCTCTTGTAAATCCTTTAAGCCTAGACACTGTAAGCGCAAGAGCGTCCCCCATAGCAAGCATAGCCGTAGTGGAAGACGTAGGAGCAAGATTATACGGGCAGGCTTCTTTTTCTACGCCGCAATTTATAATGCAATCGGAGTTTTTCCATACTGAAGCCTTTACCTTTCCCGTCATAACTATAATTTTTATTTTCATTGCGCAAAGAGCGGACAAAACTTTTTTTATCTCTTCGGTTTCGCCTGAATAAGAAAGCATTATAGCGACGTCGTCTTTCATTAAAGCGCCCAAATCTCCATGAAGACTTTCAGACGGGTGAATAAAAACCGACGGCACGCCTATTGAAGACATTGTAGCCGATATTTTTCTTCCTATAAGCCCTGATTTGCCTAAGCCCATAACCACAACTCTGCCTTTGCAGTTTTTCATGAGAGAGACCGCTTTGTCAAAGTTTTTGTCCAAATGTTTTATTTGGTCTCTGACGGCTTTGCTCTCTGCTTCTAAGGTTTCTTTTGCAATTTGAAATTTCATCAATAGTCCTTAAATTCTATAACTGCGGCGGTATACGAGTGTCTCTAAAAACACTAACGCCCGTCCTTGCCTTGCGCCTTGAGAGACATTGTCTCTGCGGCATTT
>JAISLV010000113.1 GCA_031277075.1 Endomicrobium sp.
TTAGAGTGAAGATAGTAAGCAAAGAAGGAAGAGAAAGAATAGATGAACAACAAACGGCAGATGCTGAAACAAGTTCAGCATGACAGGCGCGGCAATGATAGGCTTTGCGCCCCATCGCCATCACCAAAAACTGACGCGAACGCGTCACCCTGAACTTGTTTCAGGGTCTCTTTCAGGGTCTCTTTCAGGGTCTAGGTCTGCCTTTGCTTAGCTGTCTAGCTGCTTAATTGCTTTCAAAGTGTCAAAAGTGGAACATGTAGGAATAGCGCATAGTGGAAAAGAACTAAAAATGTATATGCCATTGGCGCAAGATAATTTGAGGGATAAAAACCAATACGACAAAATAAAGAGATTTGTTCGTAGATTTAGAGGTTTTACGAACAGCAATTATAGAAATAGCAGGTCAAGAGTATATGGGTGTCTCTAAAAACCCTAACGCCCGTCCTTGCCGTGCCTTGAGAGACATTGTCTCTGCGGCATTTCTACATCAGAAAATTTGTCCGTCCTTTCTCTTAGGACGCCTTTCATTTTCTTCTTTGAACTGCCGCAAAATTCACGGCAATTACGTACATTATAGGTTTTTAGAGACACCCATATAGCTAAACCAGCAATTGATATTGAAACGCAAAAACTTGTAAAAAAGCTGTAATCTGTGTGGTCGCCAAAGCGGGAAAGTCAGGTCTTAGTCTCAAAAACTGTATTTTACGCCTGCGCTTACCGTTGCGCCCGGCATTTCATAAATTCTGTTTTCGCCGAAAGACACTATATACATTTCGTATTTTTCATTTGTAAAATTATCGGCAGCCGCAAAAAACGATACGCCTTGCCCTGCGTTGAAAGTGATTTTTGCGTTAAAAACATTGAAATCTTTTAATTTTACTACTGTAGCATTGCTCGTGTTTGAGGCGTAGACGCCGTAATAATCAAAAACAAACATTGCGCCTAGAGAGAAATTAAACCTGCCCGTTTCATAATTCAATAATAAATCCGCTTTATGTTTTGCCGCAGGACGCGTTATTTGGTTTTTAGAAGAACCCTCTTTCAAATCGCCTGTATCAAGGTAAGCATACCCTGCGTAGACGTTTAGATTATAAAGTATATTTCCTTTCATTGAAATTTCAAAACCTTTAAATTCGTATTTACCCGAATTTTGAAATTCTACGGGGGGAGTTCTTGTCGGAGAAATAAAAACTTCTTGTATATAGTTGCCGCCTTTTAGCATAAAGGCTGCGGCGTCAAAATCAACGCCTAAATATTTTGAATTTACGCCTATTTCATATACGTCTTGCGTTTCGGATTTCAAGTTCGGATTTCTCGGCGGAACGCTGTAAAGCTCGTTTATATAAGGCGCGCGAAAACCCCTTGAATATCCTCCTTTGACGTTTAAAAATTGCGTAATTTCGTATAAAAATCCTGCGCGGGCGGCAAAGTCGGAGCCTGCGGCTTCGTCATAGTTATATCTTGTTCCCGCAATAAAAGTAAGTCTGTTTAAAATTTTGTATTCGTCTAATACAAATAAAGCGGCTTCGTTTTTTTTCCATTCGCCCGCGCCTGCGCTTAAAACTTCGGCTTGCGAATATCTATATTCCGCCCCGTATTTTAAAATATTTCCTTGAAAGAGGCGGTTTTCAAAATGGGCGTTTATTCCGTAATAATAGTCTTTTGATTCAAAACCTGTTGAAAACTTATGCCGTCCGTTGTCGGCAAAAGCCAAAAGGTCTATTTTAAAGTCGGAAGAGTTTTTCGTATATCTTATGTCGGCGGCGTTTCTTTGAAAATCATAGACGCTTGCGGCGACGGTTGAGCCGAATATAGTTTTTGCCGCAGGCTCGTATTCAGTTCCGAAAAAACTTTTTTCAGTAATTGTTATTTCGCTTTCTTCGTCTATCTTATACCCTATTCTTACATATGAATCGCTTGCGTTATAGCCTGAATTTTCAACAAAACCGTCGCTTGACGCTTTGTTTAACGATACCAAATAAATAATTTTTTCGGTTTGCCCGCCTAAATAGGCATTGTAATTTTGCGCGTTAAACGAGCCGAACGAAAAACCAAATTCGCCTTCAAGCGCGCTTTTAGGTTTTTTGGTTATGATATTGATAAGCCCGCCGAACCCGTCGCTGCCGTATAAAACGGAATCTGCTGTTTTAACAATCTCAACGGAAGAAACGTTTCCCGAAAGCAAGGTTTGCGAAACTCCGCAGCCGTATAGAGAAACTTTTTCAGGACGCCCGTCGACAAATAATCCTATTCGCCTAAAACTGTCGCCAAGCCCTCTTATGCTTAAATCCGATTTTATGCCCGAAGCGGCTTTTGAAACGAAAACGCCTGCCGCAGATTCCGTCAAATTTAAAGCGGCGGGCGAATTTTTATTTTCAATCTCTTTTTCTCCTACTGTAATTTGCGAAGTGAAATCGTTTTTGTCTGCGGTTTTTTCTAATGATAAAAAAGCGGTTTGGCAATAAGCCGCTACTGCAAAAAGCGCAACGCACGCCATAGCGGTGAAAATTTTACGCATAATGTCTTCTCCTTTGGTTTAGCTAATCTCTATAACAGCTTTTGCCGTTTTGTTGCATAAATTTTGATATTTCCGCCCGACACAAATCTGCAAGCCGCGCACCCTATACATTTTGAAGCTGAAAACGCGGGATTTCCGTCTGCGGTTTGAGCTAACGCGCCCGTCGGGCAGGCTTTTACGCACTCGCCGTATTCCTTAAAATTTTCAACAGGGGCGGAAATCATAGCTATTCTCGTCTTTTGTTTTTCTTCAAGCGAAAGTTTTGTCAGCGCGCCAGTCGGGCAAACTTCATTGCATTTATTGCAGGCATATTTGCAAAAACCTTTGCTGTAATCAAGACTTACCGCGCTAAATTTTGCGTCTGCTTTTTTTATGATTTTTTCTGGGCATAATTTAACGCATAAATTGCAGTTTAAGCATTTGTTTGTAAAACGCTCTTCGTTTAAAGCGCCGGGAGGCATTATTACGTCTGAAAATTTTTCGGATATTTCTTTTTTTATTATTGCGCCCGCTTTTACTGCGGCTGCAAAAAGCGCAAGAGTCGCCGCCGTTAAAACAAAATGCCGTTTTTCAGGGATAAATTTTATTTCTTCTTTAGGCGGCGCGCCGTATTTTACCGCGTTTTTATTGCAGACGTTAAGGCATTTTAAACATTTTACGCAAGTTTCGTTTATAACGGTTTTTTTCTTTGAATCTATACAGCCGACAGGACAGGCGTTTTCGCACATTCCGCAGGAGACGCAATTGTTTTTTTGCAGATATATTTGTTTTAAAGAAAATTTTGAAATAAGTCCCAAAACCGTTCCTACGGGGCATATATTTGCGCAAAAAAATCTGTCTTTCAAAAATACGACGCATATTAACGCGGCGGCGAAAATAATTCCAACCGCCGACAAACTAAAAAACGAGCCGAAATAAGCGTAAGGGTCGGCAAAACGCAAGATATAAGCCGTCGCGCCCGTCAAAGTTCCAAACGCTATTGCGGCGATAGCGTATTTGAAAACCATATTGTTTTGTTTTCCTGAATTTTTCTTTTTAAACAGGCATAAAAATTCTTGTAAAATACCCAAAGGGCATATCGTTGAACAATATATTCTGCCGAAAAGAAAGGTAAGTATTAGTATAAACAGAAGTAAAATTAAAGCGGTTAGAGAAAAATCTATAAATGTTCTCTGAAGCGCCGCGCCAAGCTGTAAATCAAATATTTTTACGGGATAAAACAGACCTAAAAAAGCCGATAAAAATAAAATTCCTGCGCAAACGGCAATTCCTGCTCTAATACGATAAAAAATATTTTTTTTCATTTTACACCGCCGTTTTTTTTAGATTTACAATAGTATCGTTCGCCATTTCCAAAAGAGGGGGAATGTCTAGCAATTGCGGGCAATGCTCGTTGCAGAGTCCGCATTTTATACATTTGTCGGCTTTTTCTCTTTCGTTAAGTTTTTCGTAACTTTTGATAAAAGCGGCGGCGTTTCCCGTAGCCTTATAATCGTTATAAAGCAAAAATATCGTCGGTATAGCTATGGCGCGCGGACAATCTTGGCAATAATTGCAGCCCGTGCAGTTTATTTCCCCATGACGCTTTAATATAGCCGATATTTTTTCGGCAATTTGATTTTCTTTTTTTGTAAAAGGCTTGTAATGCGTAAAAGTTTCAACGTTTTCTTCAATATGTTTTATATCGCTCATTCCGCTCAAAACGGTAAAAACGTTTTCATGCTGGGCAACCCAGCGCAACCCAAAAGACGCCTGCGTTTCGCCCGGCGCTTCGTCTTCAAGCACCGCTTTTGCCGAGCCTGTAAGTTTTGTCAATCCTCCGCCTCTTAAAGGTTCCATAGCAATTACGGGGATATTGGCTTTTGTTAAAAGTTCGTAATGATAGCCGAAATCTTTTACGGTCGTATCTAAATTCTTTAACTGCATCTGGCAAAATTCCCATGGATGTTCGTCTATAATTTCTTGCAAGAACCGCGCGTCGTCGTGGTAGGAAAAACCGACGTGTTTTA
>JAISLV010000021.1 GCA_031277075.1 Endomicrobium sp.
TATTCAATTTTTAGGCAATAATTCCATAATTTTTTCATCTAATACTGCATCATCAAGCGGCGGAGCTTTGGCATTAGATGGTTCTACGATGGCATTTTCTGGCGGGTCAGTATTATTTACAAGGAATGCCGCTACAAATACTTATTCTTCTGGCGGGGCGATTTATGCGGTAGGCGGCGCAATAATAGAATTTAAAAATACCTCTCTTGTTTTTTCGTCAAATGCGGCTATTGGTAAAGGCGGAGCTATTTATACATCTAATGCCCGCGCTAATTTTTTAAATAATACGGGGGTTTCGTTTTTTTCAAATTCGGCAAATCAAGGCGGGGCAGTTTTTGCTGCAGGCAGCTCAAATGTTCAGTTCTCAAGCAATAGTTCTGTAAATTTTTCGTCAAATTCGGCAAATCAAGGCGGGGCAATTTATGCTGATGGCAACTCAAATGTTCAATTTTCAGGCAATAGTTCCGTAATTTTTGCGTCAAATTCGGCAAATCAAGGCGGAGTGATTTATGCTGAGGGCAGCTCAAATGTTCAGTTCTCAAGCAATAGTTCCGTAATTTTTGCGTCAAATACTGCGAATGATTCAGGCGGAGCGGCATATTTAGAGAACTCGTCAATGAATTTTGGCGGCAGTTCTGTTACATTTTCTTATAACTCTGCAGAAAATGGCGGAGCAGTATATTTAATAAGTAATTCAATGTTAACGTTTAGTTCTGGTTCTGCGTTTTTCATTGGAAATAATGCTTATAGCTATGGCGGCGCAATAAGGTTAGAGGATTCTACAATGTCGTTTTCCAATATGGAAGAAGTAGTTTTTACAAGTAATACAGCTAATAATGACGGCGGAGCAGTATATGTAGATAAAAACGGTCTTTTAAAATTTGACAATATTCGTTCGTTAAACTTCAACAATAATAGAGGAGCTATTTATTTACATGAAAAAGCAAAAGGAGTAGAGTTTAGCGCAGTAAATTTAAATGGAAAGGGAAATTTAGCACAAGATGGCGGGTTTTTATATGCTAATAATAAGGACATATATATTAACTTTTCCGGCGGTTCTGCTATTTTCATAGGAAATAAAGCTACTAATAACGGCGGCGTTATTTATGCGTCTAACAGAGCTTTGTTAAAGTTTTCAAATATTATTTCAACTTTTTCAAATAATTCTTCTAATTTGGATGGCGGGGCTTTGTTTTTAAACAACTCAACAACAACAATATCTAATTCTACGATTTTTTTCTCATCTAACTCTGCAAAATCAAGCGGCGGCGCGATTTATGCTACAAACGGAGCTAATGTTCAAATTAGCTCCAGCAATATTGTTTTTTCATCTAATAACGCATCTATTTCTGGCGGGGCAATTTACAATAACAATGCGACGTTAAATTTTTCTGGGTCTACGGTGACATTTACAGGAAATATCGCGGCGTCTAGCGGCGGAGCGATATATAATGCGGGCAGTCTCGTTTTTGCTCCTTTTGCAGGAAACAATATTGTATTTACGGGAAATACTGCGGCTGTAGGAAACGATATATATCAAACTGCGTCGGGAACTACCGCTATAAACGGCGCGGGAAATGTGGTAATAAACGGCGGCATAGCGGGCGAGGGATTGATAACGAAAGGCGGAAGCGGGATTTTTTACATAAACGCTAATAGCGGCGGCTACTTGGGAACGTTTACGCAAGACGGCGGAAAGACGGTAGTTTCAAGCGGTTCGTTTGGCGGAACGCACAATATAAATTCTGGCAGCGTATTGGAATTTGCAACAGGGTCGGCTATTACAGGCGGTTCAAGGTATGTTTTAAACAATGCGACAATGACAATAAGCGCAAATAACAATTTAACTTTTGGCGGGCAGATAAGCGGTAGCGGATTGATAAATAAAACAGGCAGCGGGATATTAAATATCAACGGGGATAACAGAGGCTACTCGGGAACGTTTACTCAAAGCGGCGGAAAGACGGTAGTGTCTAGCGATTCGTTTGGCGGCGCGCACAATATAAATAACGGCAGCGTATTGGAATTTGCAACAGGGTCGGCTTTTACAAGCGGCTCAAGCTATAATTTAAACAGCGCGACAATGACAATAAGCGCAAACAACAATTTAACTTTCGGCGGGCAGATAAGCGGAAGCGGGCTGATAAATAAAACTTCAATCCTCACATTGACTTTATCGGGCAACAACAGCGGCTACAAGGGAACGTTTACGCAAAGCGGCGGCAAAACGATAGTTTTAAACAATTCGTTTGGCGGCGCGCATAATATAAACGGCGGGGAGCTGGAATTTTCAACGGGGTCGTCTATTACAAGCGGCTCAAGCTATAACTTAAACAGCGCGACAATGACAATAAGCGCAAACAACAATTTAACTTTCGGCGGGCAGATAAGCGGAAGCGGGCTGATAAATAAAACTTCAGGCAATACATTAACTTTATCTGGGGATAATAGCGGCTACAGCGGGACGTTTACGCAAAAAGGCGGAAAAACGATAGTGTCAAACAAGTCGTTTAGCGGGATATTTAATATAAACGGCGGCGAGATATATTTTTCTACATCGGCAAATATAGGGATATTAAATATAGGAAACGCGTCGCTAAATATCAATGTGGATTTTAGTTCTGTAAAAGGAGCTGGAACAAGCTATCTGCACACAAGCACGGCAACTATAGGCTCAAACAGCCAGTTGAAAGTGAGTACGGTAAGCGTCCCGCAAAAAATAGTGGGCGGTTCTACAACAATAATGTCGGCGGATTATACAAACGAGGTAATTTTTTCAACTATAGTCGGCGGCGACGGAAACGGGTATAGATTTGTGTGGAACGGCGCGGAAGGCAATTATACGGGGTGGCTGATATATGGAGCATTGCCTTGGAACAGCTATGTAAATTTGTATCAGAACGCGGATACAACAGGAGCGATAATATCTCTTGCGCAGGATATAGAGGCAAGATGGAAGGTTGACGACGAACAATTTGGCATTGTTGCAGAGAAGAGTTTTACATTAGAGGGCTATAATGGAGTAGAGTATGTAATAAATTCAACAGGACTTGCAAATAAAGGCTTTTCATTAAATAAATCGTCAATAACGATAAGGAATTTATCTTTTGAAAATTTTGCGAGATATGACAACACAGGCGGCGGGGCGATTGCGGTTTCTGCAGGCTCAACGATAACGTTTACAGATATTGTTAATTTTGCAGGCAATAGCGCAAGCGTCTATGGCGGAGCAATTTTAAATGAAAGCTCAGCGATAAAATTTGTAGGCGGCAACGTGAAATTTACCAGCAATAGCGCGCAAAACGGCGGCGCGATTTACGCCAAGACGGCTTCAACAATAACTTTTACGGGCGGCAGCGTAGACTTTACAAGCAATAGCGCAAGCAATTATGGCGGGGCAATTTTAAATGAAAGCTCAGCGATGAATTTTGTAGGCGGCAATGTGAAATTTACAGGCAACAGCGCGAAGTTCAGCGGCGGAGCGATTTATAACTATAGCTCAAATGTAGATTTTGCAAATGTCAGCGCGGATTTCACAGGCAATACAGCAGTTTTAGGTTCTGGCGGGGCGATTTATAGCGCTGTGAACTCATTAAATTTTACAAGCAGCAGCGTGAAATTTGCCGGCAATAGCGCAGGTCTTAACGGCGGCGCGATTTACAGCCATAACTCAAATGTAAAATTTAAAAATGGCAGCGTAGAATTTACAAGCAATAGCGCAGTTACAAACGGCGGGGCAATTCACAACTATCACTCAAATATAGATTTTGCAAATGTCAGCGTAGATTTTACTAGTAATAGCGCAAAGTTTGGCGGCGCAATTTACAATGAGGATAGCTCAAAAATAAATTTTACAAGTTCTATATTAACATTTACAGGAAACATTGCGGCAAGTTCTGGCGGCGCGATTTACAATACTTCGGGTTCAACTATAACATTTACAAGCGGCAATGCGGCTTTCACAGGAAACAGCGCGGGTTACGGCGGGGCTATATATATATACTACGACTTATCTAGACCGCTGTTTACAGAGCTTTATTTCAAAGGAGTTTTAACAACATTTAACAATAATACTGCCCAAGAACGCGGCGGCGCGATTTATTCAAATGGGGCTTTGGTTGATTTTGCAAATAGCGATGTCCATTTTACCAGCAATAGAGCAGATAAAGGAAACGGCGGGGCGATTTACAATACTTATGGTTCAACAATAACTTTTACAAACGGCAATGCGGCTTTTGCAGGAAACAGCGCGGGCAGCGGCGGCGCGATTTTCAATGAGAATAAATCAACAATAAAGTTTACAGGTTCTACAATTACATTTACAGGAAACATTGCGGCAAGCTCAGGCGGGGCAGTATACAATAATAATGCAAGGCTAAATTTTACAGGTTCAACAATAACTTTTGCCAGCAATGCTGCGTTAGGCGCAGGCGGGGCGATTTACAATACTTATGGTTCAACAATAACTTTTGCAGGCGGCAATGCGGCTTTTGCAGATAACAGCGCGGGCAGCAACGGCGGGGCGATTGCTAATTATAATTCAACAATAATTTTTACGGGTTCTAAAGCGGCATTTACAGGAAACATTGCGGCAAGTTCTGGCGGGGCGATTTATTCAAACGGGGCTTTAGTTGATTTTTCAAATAGCGATGTAAATTTTACTAGCAATAGCGCAACAGGAGCAGGCGGGGCTTTGTATTTTGAAAATGCCGTTGCGGATATAGGCGGCTCTCTGATTAAATTTATTTCAAATTCCGCATTGTATAAAGGCGGGGCAATATATGCGAAAAATACAAGTTTAAATTCAACGGGTTCAAATTTTAATTTTGACGGCAATAACGCTTCTAACGGCGGCGCGGCGTATTTATACGGGTCAACCGCCTCTTTTACAAACGCGCAATTTTCAAATAATCGCGCTTTATCGGGCGGCGGCGCGGTTTACATTAATAATTCTTCGGCGGCGTTCGCAAACGCGTCGTTTATAAACAACGTTTCTTCAAGCGGGTTAGGCGGCGGTTTGTATATAGAAAACTCTTGGGTAAGTTTTGTTGCGGAAAGTTTGCCTGCCGTATTTAGAGAAAATTTTGCAAGCGGCGTTTCAAACGCTTTTTATGCTACGGGCGGAAATACGTATATTAATTTCCTCGTTTCAAGCGCAACAAGCGTAGAAATGTACGATTCGTTTGAGCTTGCAAACGGCGCAAATTTTTATTTCGGAGGGGATGGGAATTTTAACCTCTACGGTTTAGCTTCGGGAAGCGGCAACTATATTATAGACGGCAAGTTTAATATTAAACGTTCTTCGTTTAACGCGGCTAGTTTAACAAATACCGCCGACGGCGTTTTAAATATGGACGACGGCAAAGTAAATGTCTTAAATATTAGCAGCTTTACAAATTACGGCGAAATAAAAATGGAAGTTTTTACAAATAATACAAACGATGCGATAATAACGGCAAATACGTTCTTATATTCTTCTTCCACTCTCAGTTTGGATATTTTTTCAGATAGGTTTGAAGGAACAAGAACCGTTGAACTTATATATTACAGCGACAGTTCTACGGGAACTTTTACTTTACAAGTTTCTTCGGCATACATAGATTCGTCTTCATTAGATTACGGCGAGCTTATTCCAAATTGGATAACTTTGCGTTTAAAAGGAAGAGGTTTAAAAACTAACCTTTCCTCAATAGACGGTCTTAATAGAAATCAGTCGTCTGCGGCGCGCGCCTACGATATTTTATCTGAAACGACTGACGAGGATGGAGATTTAAACGACATACTTAATAACCTTGATAATATGCAGAGAAATGAAAGATACGGCGAAATAAAAACCGCTCTTACGCAAATTTCAGGGCAGTTCCTTGCAAACGTCATAAGGAGCGCGGCTTTGCTTTCTGAAAACGGTCCCGTGTATTCAAGGCTGAGTTCCGACGGTTATAATAAAGCGGGGAATGGGCTTTGGGTTCAGCCGTATTATTTCTCTTCAATAAATAAAGGCGACGGCGAATCGCCGGGCGATTATAAAGACAGCCAAACGGGAATACTGTTAGGCATGGACAAAGCGTTTTCTGGGAATAAATTGACGCTCGGCATTTACGGCAGGTACGCAAAACACAGCGCGTCGCAAAATTATGACAATGCCGATATTTCAGCCGCAGGGCTTGGTTTTTACGGAATTTACGCAGATAGCAATCTTGAAATAAAAGGTTTATTTTCGGAAACGCTTGACTTTTACGATACCGAAAGAAAAATCGGATTTGTCGGGTATGAAACGATAGACAGAACCGCGCGGGCGTCTTTTAATTCTATGACGGCGGGTTTTGACATAGAGGGAGCTTATAATATAGAGCTAAATTCAATTATTAAGCTGAGACCGTTTGCCGGGTTTGAAATGAGAAACGTCTCTTACGCAAAAATACGGGAAAGCGGCGCGCAAAGTATGAGTTTAGCCGTATCGCAAGGCTCATATTTCCGTTTTGCGCCGAGAATCGGCGTCGGGATAAACTCAAAGAGCGATAAATATTTTTGGTATGCCGGCGGGGAATATAAATATTTAGTTTCCGACTCCGCGCCTGAAATTGAAAATTCTTTTGAAAACACAGACGAGAAATTTACAATTATTGGAAGCGACGAAGGAACAAGCGCGGCAGGGCTAAAATTAGGCGGCGCGTATAGCTTATCTGAAAATATTAAATTGTATGCAAATGCGGACTATTGGCTCTCAAGCGGATATAACGGTTTATATTTAGGCGCAGGCGTAAGGTGGCTATTTTCTTCTTTGCATCTTTCGCCGGAAGAAAAAGCGGTCGCTATTGCTGAGAAAGCAAAGAGGAAAGAAGAAAAAGCCGCTGCGGCTGCCGCTGAGAAAGAAAAGAGAAGAGAAGAAAAAGCCGCTATTGCCGCGCAAAAAGAAAAGGAAAAAGAAGAAAAAGCGGCTGCCGCCGCCGCTGAAAAAGAAAAGAAACGGATAGAAAATGAAGAAGAAAAACGTCTTAAAAAAGAGATTGAGAGCCGCAATAGCGTTGAAAAAGAGCAAGTAAAGCATATAATAAAAATTCAGCCTGAAGCTAAGATAGACGCCAACAAGGAAACGCTTCAAAAAGAAGAAGTTTTGCGTAAAGACGAAAGTTTGACGGCTGACGAAAAGCCGTCGCCGAAACAAAATGAAAATGTGAAAATAATTGAAAAAAAGCGCGATAGTTTTGACGTTTTAATACAGGAAGAGATTTCAAAGCGCAGGAAGTTAGAGAATATTATCAGCGGCGGCGAGGAAACGGAATACGATAATCGCCAATCGCAAGTAAGTTTTGACGAAAACGTAAAGAACCGCCGTATGTTAAGGCTGCAGCAATCGGCTGATGAAGAAGAGAGAGCGAGACTTGAACGCGAACGTCTTGAAAAACAAAAGAGCCTTAAAGAAGAGGAAAAAAGAAAAATTAAAGCCGAAAAAGAAGCTGAAAAAGCGCGTCAAAAAGAATTGAAAGCCGAACAAGCTAAAATAGCGGCTGTCGAGAAAGAGAAACTTGAAGCCGAAAAGGCGCGTATAGCCGCAGAAAAACTCCGTAAAGAAAACGAGCTGAAAGCCGAAAAAGAAGCTGAAAGAGCGCGCCAAAAAGAATTGAAAGCCGAACAGGCTAAATTAGAAGCCGCTGAGAAAGAAAAAATAAAAGCCGAAAATGAACGTCTTGCGTTAGAAAAAGCCGAAGAAAAACGGAAAGAACTTGAAATCAGGCGCATGAAAGAAATACAAGCGGCTGAAGAAAAAAGAAAAATTGAAGCCGAGCTTGAAGCTAAACGTTTGGAAACAATAAAACGCGCCGAACTTGAAAGAATGAAACTTATTGCCGAAACAAGAAAATCCGCAAAGACCGACAGCTCTGAAGATAAGGAAGAAGCAAAGAAAATTGCGGAACTTGAAGAAAAAGCAAAACAAAAATCATTAGAAGCCGAGCTTGCGGCAAAAAGAGCCGAAGAAGAAAAAAATAGAATAATTGAGAAAGAACGCCAGTTTGCCGCTGAGAGAGTAAAATACGAAGAAGAAAGAAGAAAAGCCATAGAAGAATCAAAACTGCAAGCGCAGGAAGAAGCAAAAATAAGAGAAGCAAAAAAACTTGCAGAGCTTGATAAAAAAGCAAAGCAAAGAGCGGCTGAAGCCGAGCTTGCGGCAAAAAAAGCTGAAGAAGAAAGGAAAATAAGAATTGAAAGAGAGCGTCAAGCCGCTATTGAAAGGGCAAAATACGAGGAAGAGAGAAAGAAAGCTTTAGAAGAAGCGCAGGCAAAAGCTAGAGAGGAAGCTGAAATAAAAAGAGCAAAGAAACTTGCGGAATTTGAAGAAAAAGTAAAGCAAAGAGCGGCTGAAGCCGAGCTTGCGGCAAAAAAAGCCGAAGAAGAAAAGAAAATAAGAATAGAAAAAGAGCGTCAAGCCGCTATTGAAAAGGCAAAATACGAAGAGGAAAGAAAAAAAGCTATAGAAGAAGCAAAGGCAAGAGCGCAAGAGGAAGCGAAAACAAGAGAGGCGAAGAAAATTGCGGAACTTGAAGAAAAAGCAAGAATTAAAGAAGCTCAAAGGCTTGCTGAGTTTAAAGAAAAAGAAATGAGAAAAGCCGCTAAAGCCGAGCTTGCGGCAAAAAAAGCCGAAGAGGAAAGAAAGAGAAAAATTGAAAAAGAGCTTCAGGATGCTTTTGAGAGAGAACAATATGAGGAAGAAAGAAGAAAAGCGTTAGAAGTGGCAAAATCTAAAGCTCAGGTAGAAGCGAAAATCAAAGAAGCCATTAAGATTTCTTCGATAGAAACCAGAGAAAGACAGAGAGCTTACCAAGCCGAGCTTGAGGCAAAAAAAGCCGAAGAAGAGAAAGAAAATGCGGACAAGCGGCGTGAAGACGAAGAGCCTCTGGATGAAAAAGAGCAAAAAACGAATGCTTTTGAAATAACTACCGAAACTAAAACAAAAGCCGCTGACGACAAAAAATCTGTCGCAGCTGATGAAAAGTCAACGGCGCAAAAAGACGAGTCGGTAAAAAAACGCGCTGAAGAAATTCAAAAGAAAGCCGTTGAAAAGCCAAAAGCTGAAGAACCTAAAAAACCGAAAGCTGAAGCGGCTAAAAAGCCGAAAGTTGAAGCGCCTAAAAAAACTGTTGAAAAAGCAGGGCGCGAGTCTGGGGAAATAAGCGATAAAGAGCTTGCAATAAAAAGGCAGGAATCTGAAAGCAGAATGTTTAAGCCTGTTATAAAAACTTTACGGGTAAGATTTATTTCTGGGAGCAGTTCCATAAGCGGTTTTTGGAAAAAAGAAATAAGCGCTTTAGCTAAAGAAATAAGCGCGCAGCCGTATAATAGAGTGTTGGTAGAGGCTCATACGGATTTGTCCGAAAGCAGCCCGAAACTTTTGTCAAGAATAAGAGCAAAAGCCGTTTATGAAGAGCTTATTAAATCTGGAATTCCCGCAGATAAAATTTCTTACGTAGGGTTGTCTAATATAATGCCTGCAAGTTCTAACGATACTGAAGCGGGAAAAATGGCAAACAGAAGAGCGGATATTATTGTAGAATAAAAAATCAAAAGATAAAAACGTCTTTTCATATACATCCTTATCTTGTTTGACTTTGCCGCTTTTGTTTTTTCCTCAAGGGATATGGGCGTCTCTTGTCCCTTGAGGACGTCTTCCAAAAATCCTAATGATACCCGAGCCTTAAGCCTTGAGACATTGTCTCTGGGCATTTTTTCATCAGAAAATTTGCCCGTCTTTGCTCTTGGGTGTCTCTAAAACCTGACTTGACCGCTTTTTTAAATTTTTGAGATTTTTATATATAAAAGAGAGTTAAAAAAGGAAGAGAAAGAATAGATTAACAACACACGACAGATGCTGAAACAAGTTCAGCATGACAGGCGCGGCAACGATAGGCTTTGCACCCCATCGCCGTCGCCCAAAACTGACGCAAACGCGTCGCCCAAAACTGACGCGAATGCATCGCCCAAAACTGACGCGAACGCGTCGCCTAAAACTGACGCGAATGCGTCGCCCAAAACTGACGCGAACGCGTCGCCCAAAACTGACGCGAACGCGTCGCCTAAAACTGACGCGAACACACCGCCCAAAACTGACGCGAATGCGTCGCCCAAAACTGACGCGAACGCGTCGCCCAAAACTGACGCTAATGCGTCGCCCAAAACTGACGCGAACGCGTCGCCCAAAACTGACGCGAACGCGTCACCCAAAACTGACGCGAACGCGTCGCCCAAAACTGACGCGAACGCGTCACCCTGAACTTGTTTCAGGGTCTCTTTCAGGGTCTATTTCAGGGTCTCTTTCAGGGTCTCTTTCATGCTCTCTTTCAGTGTCTGCCTTTGCTTAGCTGCCTAGTTGCTTAATTGGAATGCAAAAACTTGTAAAAAAGCTCTAATCTGTGCGGTCGCCAAAGCGGTCAAGTCAGGTCTTAGGACGCTCTTCATTTTTTTCTTTGAACTGCCGCAAAATTTGCGGCAATGATGAAAATTGAGCTTTTTCCGCTTTTTTTTAAGAAAAAAAGGAAAAAATTGCCAATTTATAGACAAATAACAGACAAATAGTTTGACTTTTTTCAGAAAAAGATATAATATAAATAAAATATATTGTTTTGGGGAGTATTATTTTATGGATGTAGAGCTTATAAGTAGACTAAACATATATTATATAGTATAGCGGGAGAAAAACGGCTATAAGTTGAAGCCGTTTTTTTTATTGCTAAAAACGCCTTAAGTTATTATCTAAACGGAGAAATTATTATGGTAAAAAAGTTGTTTTGTTGTTTTATTTGCCTTTTTGTTTTTTTTGCGGCAGGATGCGTAACGGCAAAAAAAGAGCAGGCTCAATCTAAACTTTCGTTAAAACAAACTGTTAAAGAGACGGGCTACAGAGTAATTGTATATTTTGACGTTTCTTCCGATGAACTGACTTTATTTTCAAAAGACGCGCTTATGCGGGTGGCAAAACTTCAGGCAATATCTGAGACTCAGGCTTACTTAACGGGATATGCCGATAAAACAGGAAACCCTGAAAACAATATAATTTTGAGCAAAAACCGCGTAGAGAGCGCAAAGAATTTTCTCTTGTCATTAGGCGTTAAAGAAAACAATATACATATTGATTATAAAGGCGATGAATATCCCGTTGACAATGAAGATACGCCTGAAGCGTATTCAAAAAATAGAAGAGTTGAAATTCTTTTAACCGCTGCGGCAGATTCAGCGGTTAAGGAATCGGCAAAAGACGAAAGCAATTCGGCGGCAGTTGATTTAGCGGTTAAAGAGGCGGGGAAAAACGAAGATAAATCGGCAGCGGCAGATTTGGCGGAAAAAGACAAAAGCAATTCGGTAATAGTTGATTTGGCGGTTAAAGAAGCGGGGAAAAACGAAGATAAATCGGCAGTAGCAGATTTGGCGGAAAAAGACAAAAGCAATTCGGCAACAGTTGATTTGGCGGTTAAAGAAGCGGGGCAGAGCGAAGATAAATCGGCAGCGGCAGATTTGGCGGAAAAAGACGAAAACAATTCGGTAATAGTTGATTTGGCGGTTAAAGAGGCAGTGCAAAGCGAAGATAAATCGGCGCAGACGCAAGAGCAGTCGGATAAAAATTAGGATTTAGATATTAGAGAGATAATAAAATGGACATATCATCATTGCTTTTATCGCCCATAGACAGACAGACAGACAGACAGACAGTACTCTTATTATAGGAGTATTGTTTCAAAATTATTTGATAAATAAAAAACAGACGCTCATTTTATGAGCGTCTGTTTTTTTATAGCCGATAAGCAGACGGGCGGCAAAAGCCGCTGTACAAATGCCGTTTTAATTTGAAATATTTTATGTAGCTGTTATGTAGCTGTAATGAAATTTATTATGGAGAGAAAATGAAACGTTCATTAATTTTTGTATTTTGTTTGTCGTTAGTGTCAAATTCTGCATTATACGCTCAAAGTTCTTTACCTTCTGAAAGTCTTC
>JAISLV010000023.1 GCA_031277075.1 Endomicrobium sp.
AGTTATCCGTAAATATTCCGCAGGCAAAACCCGCAATTTCGCAGTAAATTTTTGCGCCGCGTCTTAGAGCTTTATCGTAATTTTCAACGACTATAAAACCCGCTCCTTCGCCTAAAGCAAAACCGTCCCTGTCTTTGTCGAAAGGGCGGTGTCCTTTTTTTGAAAGAACGCCCATTTTTTTAAACGCGGCTATATATAGCGGATGGAGAGAAGTTTCAGAGCAGCCGCAGACGACGGCTTCGCAAGACCCGTCAGCTATTAGAGCGCGCGCTTTAATTATTGCGATTGCGCCTGTGGCGCAAGCGGCGGACACAAACGACAAAGCGGTAACGGGAAAAGCGGCGCAAGATTTGAACGTTGCGCTTTGGCGTTTAAAGAGGTTCGGTTTGCTTGAGCCTAAAACCAGACCCGCATTTTTTAAGTCTGAAAGACCCGCGTCCGTCAAGGCTTCGCATATCGCGGCGTCTGCCATCGCGTTTTGACGTTCGCTTTCTTTTATGTCAAAACCCGAAACTCTTGCAATAAACGCTTCGTTCTTTTTGTCGTATTCAACGGCGGATTGCCCGTCAATTAACCGACGCCAATTTTCTTTGACGGTATTTCCCAAAGGAGCGATTAATCCTAATCCTGTAATTGCAAATTTCATTTGTTTTACGCTTTACAAACTTCAAACAAATTTTCACATATCTTCTAGCGATAACTTTTTATATTCTATCTTAAAATCGGGGTATTGTTTAACAATGTCGACCGATTTTTGTTTTAGCAGCTCTATATTTATTTTAGACGGATTTCGTTTTACTTCGTAAAAAACTATCCGCTTTTCTAATTCGTTTGCGGCTATAATATTTATTTCTTTTTCGCCTTTTCTGTCCCAATAAGCGCCTATTGACGAGAATTTTTTTGTTTCAGCAAGAGCCGTTCTAAAATATTTTTCTAAAATTTGCCCGCTATAAGCATAGTAATCTCTTTCAACCGCCGCGCGAACATAATCAACGTTTCCTATCTCAACGGCGCTGCGGTATTTGTATATAAACCTAAACCAAAAATTTAAAAAATTATCTTCTATAATATATTTGTTTAATTTAGAACCCTTTTTTGCGCCGAAAGGTTTATTGCGCTTTATAAGTCCGTAATCTTTTTCCAATCTGTCTAAATATCCTCCGACCTGCATTTGTAAAGCGTTTTCTATGTCGCTTCTGTCGTTCTTTGACGCGGCTATCAATGAAAGTATTGAGAAATAATTGCCGTAATCTTTGCCGAATTCCTCAATTAAAACCGCTCTGCCTTCTTCAAAGAAAAAAGAGTTTTCTTTAAAAACCATATCTAAAATTTTATTTTTAGAGAACGCTTTATTTAAAGCGCATTGCTCTACATATTTTGCCGTCGCGCCCGTGAGCGTATAAAACGCCAACAAATCTTCGTTTGTAAATTTCGGATTAAAATCTTTTATTACCTGTTTTATTGCGCCGATTGAAAAGGGCTTAACAATTATTTTTGAAGTTATCCTGCCAAACAAAGGCTCTTTTGAATTTTCAAAAATTTTTTTCATCATTGAGTAAATAGAGCCGCAAAAAATTAAATTTATCTTGCTGTCGTTTTTATAAGAGTCCCATATATTTTGAATATCGCTGAAAACCGACGGATTAGCGTTTGCAAACTCTTGAATTTCATCTATTATTAACGTGAAATTTTTAGCTTTTGATTGAACCATTAAAGCCTTAAAAAGCGAAGCAAACGTTTTAAACGTTCCAAGCTCTACAGACAATTTCTCATTAGCTTGTCCGACAAACTCTTCGCACAGCAAAACCTCGTTTTTTTTAGCGATAAAAAAATACAATACGGGCGTATTTTTGAAAGCGGCGCTTAAAAGCGTAGTTTTTCCGACGCGCCTGCGCCCTAAAACCATTGTCATTTGGGCGTTGTCAAAAGACGCCTTTTCTATTTCCCTTAACGTTTTAAGTTCTGAAGTTCTATTATAAAATTTCATAATGCGTCTCATTTATCGCAACCCATATTACAGCAACCGCAGTTGCGATAAATAGAGTATATGCTATTTTTTTATCTTTTGCAAAACGCCCGTTTGCTTGCGGCGACCGCCGCCGCGTTTGCCGCTGGACGTCATTTACAAATGCGCTAAAACCTGACTTGACCGCTTTTTGCAAAAAGAGAGATTTTTATATATAAAAGAGTGTTAAAAGTGGTCGCCAAATAAAGGAATTTGGTAAAATAGGCGAAAGAAAATACATATTTGCAAAGAAAACAGCAAAGAAAGAATAGATGAACAACAAACGACAGATGCTGAAACAAGTTCAGCATGACAGGCGCGGCAACGATGTTCCCCAGCGCTGACGCGAATGCGTCGCCCAAAACTGACGCGAAGCGTCACCCTGAACTTGTTTCAGGGTCTTTTTCAGGGTCTCTTTCAGGGTCTCTTCAAGGTCTGCCTTTGCTTAGCTGCCTAGCTGCTTAATTGCTTTCAATGTGTCAAAAGTGGAACTTGCAGGAATAGCGCATAGTAGAAAAGAACTAAAACTGTATATGCCGTTGGCGCAAGATAATTTGAGGGATAAAATCCAATACGACAAAATAAAGAGATTTGTTCGTAGATTAGAGGTTTTACGAACAGCAATTATAGAAATAGCAGGTCAAGAGTATATAGCTAAACCCAGCAATTGATATTGAAACGCAAAAACTTGTAAAAATGCTCTATTCTGTGTGGTCGCCAAAGCGGGAAAGTCAGGTTTTATCCTCCAAAAAACAAAAATGCAAAATCTCACAATACAAACCCTTTTTTCGCGCATTTCATTTTACAATCAAATAAAACAGTAAAAAAAATATCGGCGATATTCGTATCGCCGATATTTTAAAAATCTTATAAAATATATAATCGTATATCCCAGTATTAATCTCGTCCGTATTATAAGTTTTCTTGCAGCTAAGCTCTGAAATAAACTTTTTAAAACCGCGTCAAAAAATTCAGCAGCTATTTTACGTTAAACCATCTGCCTTTTACTCGTCCCTCTTTCATAAAACCTTCGTAATGGCGCATAATAAGATGCGATTCTATTTGTCCTATCGTATCCAAAGAGACGCCTACGACGATGAGAAGCGAGGTTCCGCCGAAGAAAAACGGAGCTGAAAGAAGCGTTCTCATATGGTCGGGCAAAACCGCTATTGCGGCTACAAACAAAGCTCCGCCGAGAGTAACTCTTTCTAAAACTTTTTGTATATAAGCCGAAGTCGGCTCGCCGGGTCTGATACCTGGGACAAAACCGCCCGACTTTTTCATATTCTCAGCTAAATCTTTGGGATTAAAAGATATTGAGTTATAGAAATAGCAGAAGAAAATAACCAAAGACGCGTAAATAACGCTATACCAAGCCGAACCGTGATTAAACCATTCTGTGATTGTCTTTGAAATAGGCCAGCCGAAAACCGTCCATTCGGGCGCAAACTGCGCTATGGTCAAAGGCGCGGACAAAATTGATATTGAAAAGATAACGGCTATAACGCCAGATTGGTCAACTTTTATCGGCAGAAAAGAAGTCTGCCCGCCGTACATTTTTCTGCCTATCATTCTTTTTGCATAATGTATCGGTATTCTTCTTTGAGCCGTTTCCACCCAAACCACTAAAAGTAAAACGCCTATCACTAAAATCGTAAGCCCTAAAGCGACAATAAGCGAAAGCTCGTCCATTTGAACAAGTTTGAGAACGCTTGCCACAGCATGCGGAAGCCTTTCAACAATACCTGCAAAAATGATTAAGGATATGCCGTTGCCTATGCCTCTTTCGGTAACTTGTTCGCCAAGCCACATTATCAAAACCGTTCCCGTAACAAGCGTCGCGACGGTCATTATAATCCACGCAACCGAAGGGTCTATAACCATCGGCATCCCTGACGGCGTAGGCATTCTGCTTATAGCCATAGTTAAACCGAAAGATTGTATCGCGCCCAAAATCAGCGTCCCGTATCTTGTAATTTGCGTAAGTTTTTTTCTTCCCTGTTCGCCCTCTTTTGCAAGCCTGTCTAAATAGGGAATAACGTGCGCGCCCTGCATTAAACTCATAATAATGGACGCGTTAATATAAGGCATTATGCCCATAGAAAAAACTGACATTCTATTTAAAGCGCCGCCTGAAAACATATCTAAAAATCCTAAAAGACCATTGCTTTGAGCGGCAAACAGAGATTTTACAGCTTCGGCATTAATGCCGGGAATAGGAATAGTCGCGCCTATTCTGTAAGCGACTATTATGCCCAAAGTAAAAAGAACTCTTTTTTGAAGCTCCGGCACTTTAAAAATATCAGCGAAAGTCTTTAACATAAATTATCCCGTTTCATAGAAGTTTAAAGGCTTAGAGAGTAGAAACTCGGCAAAAAACGACAGATTTATACGGCAACTTTAACGATTTACAACAAAAAAGTTGCCTTATAATATTTGTCGCCGCCAAACTTCTTAACTTCCAAACTTCGTCGGCTTCCTATTTTATTATTTCAGTCTTTCCGCCTGCGGATTTTATTTTGTCCAAAGCGGATTTTGAAAACGCCGCGGCTTTAACCGTAAATGCTTTGCTAAGCTCGCCGTTGCCTAAAATTTTTATAAGTTTCGTTTGA
>JAISLV010000045.1 GCA_031277075.1 Endomicrobium sp.
CGTTGACGTAATTCTTAAAACTTACGAGACGCTTAGCGACGAGCAGATAATAAGCGTTGTAGGGGAAAAATTTAAAGACGCAGACCCCCAAATTTTGAGACCGATAGCTTCTATTATGCTTGCAAACAGAGCTTTGCATAATTTAACCCTGAAATTCCCAAAGCTTGCAGGAATGGGGACTACCGTTGTAGTCGCAAGATACGAACGGGAAACTTCGCTTCTGCACATATATCACAGCGGAGACAGCAGACTCTATAGAATAAGAAGCGGCATTATAGAACTTTTGACGAAAGACCACAGCAAAGTGAACGAACTTATTGACGAAGGGAAAATGCGCGAGGAAGACGTAAAATCTGCCGAAATGCAAAGTATGATAACAAGGGCTTTAGGCACGGGCGCTTTTGTGAAAGTTGACTATAAAGCCGCGCCCGTGAGAAGCGGCGACCATTACGTAATGTGCAGCGACGGTTTAAACGGGGAAATAGAAGACGCTATAATAAAAGGAATAGTAGACATACACAGGGGGAATATACAATCAATATCTAACGAGTTAATCTTGGCGGCAAATAATGCCGGCGGAAGGGACAATACTACCGTTTTAACTCTCAAAGCCGAAGACGACAGTTATCCTTATAATACGCCTGACAATTATACTAATAGACCCGTCACTATAAGCGATGAAAATTCCGCTCAAGGGTTGGCTGAAGATAAACTTCTTTCAAAATTTGCGCAGCTTTTTACCGTTCCTATTCCCAAATCCGCAAAAGACGTGGCGTTGCTTTCAAACCCTCTTTTTATAGCTATTATCATAGTTTTTATATGTTTAGGCTCTTTTTTGTTTGTATCTAATTTTACTAAAGATAAAGGGAAAGATTTTCAAGAGCTTGTGGGAAACGTTTCGGGTATAAAACTTGACATAAGGACTACCGTCGACGACCGAACAAATCTTATAATGTCGGCAAAAGATAAAGTCAGCCGTCTTGAACTTTTAAAAGAAACTTTTAAAAACACTGAAGAATACACCGTTCCTTTGTCCGACGTTAAAGTTTTGATAAAAGAAAAAGAAGGGGCTAGTAAATTTGTGGGCGTATCTTCAACCGTTCCGCTTGAAATAAGGCTTCCCAGAGGCGAATACCGCATGTATTTAGATTATCCGAATTATAAGATTTTAGACAACAATTATTATCTGGTAAATTCGGTGAATATATCTTTTGAGTTTTCGGGGGATTTAACGCCCGAAACCGTAATAATGTTCCCAGAAAAGGCAGGACAATAACGGCGTTATGAATAAGAAAATTTTAATTATTGACGATGAAACCGGTTTTTTAGAAACTACGGCGGCAATTTTTGAGGCTAACGGTTATGAAACCGTAAAAGCTATCACCGCCGAAGCGGGTTTAGAGGCTTTGGCTTCAGAACGCCCGAGCGTAGTTTTGCTTGACGTAAATTTGCCCGATAAAAACGGGTTTGAGGTTTTGCGGGTTATAAAAGCAAGCAAAGATTTTAAAAGTATTCCCGTAATCCTTATAACAGGCGATACCGCCGTGCATGTCGACAGAGCGTTTTCAGAAGGCGCAGACGATTGTATCTTTAAACCCGTAGATATGGATAAACTTTTTGCAGACATTGACAAAATTGCGAGGTAGGCGGCGGAAAAGACGCAGCTAGGAAGTTAAGCGGCTAGGCAGCTAGGAAACGACAGTGAAAGACGCGCTAAGAAGTTAGGCAGCTAAGCGGCTAGGCAACGACAAAAACGGATGCATAGATGTATGGCAACGACAAGAAAGACGCAGCTAGACAACGATGAGAAAGACGCATAGACGACAGCAAAGGCGTGTGAAAATATGCAGTTGGGAAGTTAGGCGGTTAGGAAATGGCATGATGACAAAACGACGCAAGGGCGTCACCCTGAACTTGTTTCAGGGTCTGTTTTTTTCTGTGTGATTTTGTCGTTAATTCCCCTTGTTGCGCGTTGTTGCCCATCATTTAAAATTACGCAAAGAGTCTTTCAAGGTTTCTTTGGAAGCTGGCGTGTCTTTTAAATCTGCTTGTAGTTTGATAAAATGAGAAATCAAATGAAAAAAATTATAGCGTTTTGTTATATTTTTGGCGTGTCTTTTACGGGCGTTTCTTTTGCGGATAATGTGTCAGCGCCGTTTTTGTTTGCGCTTAATTACGACGCAAACTCAGAAAGTATGGGGCAGACAATAGCTTCTTTTTCGCAAAATACGCTTGCCTTTTTAAACTTTCCCGCCGCAAATTATTCTGTTTTGGCAAAAAGAACCGACGCAGCAGGCATTGCGGCTTACGACGGACTTTACGGTTCGGCGGCTTCTTTAGTTTATCCTACCAAATACGGAAATATTTCCGCAGGCGCCGTTTATAATGAGCTTGAATTTGCAAATGCGGCTACGCCGGGCGGGGCGGATTTAAGCTATATCGCCGTCGCCGCTTTAAATTACGTCTATCCTTTGATTTCTGAAATGCCCGTATATAAGGAAAAAGGCGCTTTAGGTCTTACTGTAAAAGCCAGCCGTTTAGCTTCAAAAAACGACGGGGAATCAACTTTTTTAAGCGCGGATTTCGGCGGACATTATAATATTCGTAAAAATTTATGGGTTTTTGCCGCTTTAAAAAATATGGGCGGAGCGGCGCAAATAGGGGACGAGCCTTCTTTTGCGACGCCCGCCGCTTTTAATTTTGCTTTAAGATACGATTTTTCGTTTTCCGTAAAAACGGCTATTACCGCAGACGCCGTAAAATTTTTTAACGAGGATTACGGTTCTTTCGGCGGCGGTATAGGAGCGGAATTTTCGCCCGTGTATCCCGCCACTTTTAAATTGGGCTGGAGAAAATACGGCGATAAGTTAAACGAAGGTCCTACTTTCGGCATATTTTTGGATTTTGGAAACTTTTCTTTCGGATATTCTTTCGCCTCTATGGCGGGAAATTTTTATCCTAAACATACTCTAAATTTAGGTTTTATGTTTGGCAATATCAAAAACCAAAGCAAAGCGTTTGATTATTGGCTTGGCTATAATTTTAATTTGGCAAAGCAGGCGTTTGATAAAAAAGATTATATAAGCGCAAGACAACAGCTTGAAGAGATTTTGGCTATTTATCCTAATCACGCGCCTTCAAAAGAATATCTCTCAAAAATTGTCTACGATTTAGATATGAACGACAGAGTTTTTGAAGGGCAGATAAACAGGTGGCTGCGGCGCGCGGATTTGGAGTTTTTTAGAAATAATCTGATAGCGGCTAGAAGTTATTATCAAAAAATACTAGGCATAGACCCCGAAAACGAAGAAGCTCAAGCGGGACTTGCAAAAATAGAAGCTAAAACGAGCGAAATTGAAGCGCGCGACAATTTAAGAAGAAACGAAAAAACAATAGTTTCCTTGTGGAACGAAGCTATGCTTTTGTATGAGAAAGGGGATTTTTCTTACGCTAAAGACAAATTGCAAGATATCATTCGCCTTGACCCCAACAACGAGGGCGCGCAAAAATATTTGGATGCTATCAATTCGCGTTTAAGCAAAGTTACGTCCGCTCAAGCCGAAGGTTTTTTTAATCAGGGCATGGAATATTACAATATCGCCGATTATGAATCTGCGGCAAGATATTTTAACGCCGCGTTTGCTCAAGACCCGCAAAGAACGGACGCAAAAGAATACTATGAACTTTCAAAGAAGCAGGCGGGTTCTTCTTCTAGTAAAGCTCAAGGCGCAAAAACTTCCGCAGGAAGCGGTTCTGTTTCAAGCGCGTCTTCTTCAGGCGGCTCCGCTTGGTCTTCAACGCAAAAAAATCAAAAAGAAATAGAGGCGGAATATAACGAAGCGCTTAAACTTTTTAATCAGGCAAAATACGATGAAGCTCTGAAGGCTTTTGTAAGTTTAAACGAAAAAATTGTAAAAAATAATTATAACGTTTTCAAAGATCCTATAAGAGAATATTCTCAGAAAGCGCGAGAGGCGATTTCTGCCAGATACTATAAAGACGCCGCGTCTTTAATACAAAACGAGAGCTACGAAGAAGCCTACGAAAAACTTAATAGAGCGCTTGAATACAACGCGCAAAATTCGGACGCCAAAATTGCAAAAGAAAAAACTTCAGACGCGCTTGCCCAAAAATATTTTGACGAAGGAATGAAATATTACGCTTCAGGCGACAAAACTTCGGCTATAATGTCGCTTGAAAAATCGCTTCAATACAATCCAAAAAAAGCCGACGCCGCGAAAGTTTTGGAAAGAATAAAAATACTGGGGAACTAAATGTCTGAGTTCAGAAGAGACCCCGTCATCGGGCGTTGGGTTATAATTGACGCTGCAAGGACTTTTGAAAAAATAAATCCGTCTTCGTCTTATCCTAAAGACGCTTCAAACTGTCCTTTTTGTCCGGGAAACGAGCGTTTGACGCGCCCTGCAATTCTCTCTTATTACGGCTCCGGCGCAAATTCTAAAGACTGGACTTTAAGAGTAATACCAAACAATAAGCCCGTTTTACAGGTAGAGGGCAGCCTTAAACGGCGCGCCGACGGAATGTATGATAAAATGGACGGCGTTGGGGCGCACGAAATAATTATAGAAACTCCGCGCCATTTCGTAAAACCTACGGCTATGGACGCCAATTATCACGAGCAGGTTTTTAAAGCGTCTATTGAAAGAATAAAAGATTTGCGAAACGACGCTAGAATTGAATATATTTTAACTTTCAAAAATTACGGAATAGCCGCAAACGCCGTTTTTGAACATCCGTATTCGCAGCTTATAGCAATGCCTATAATTCCAAAAAGGGTTAGGGAAGAAATTGACGGCGGAAAGAAATATTTTGCCTATAAAGAAAGATGCGTCTACTGCGATATTGTGGAAAACGAAATTGCGCGGGAGGAAAGGCTTGTATGCGAAAACGAGATGTTCGTCGCGCTTTGTCCTTACGCTTCGCGGTATCCTTTTGAAACGTGGATACTCCCCAAGAACCATTCTTCCGATTTTGACGGCATTTCTCAAAAAGAACTTTCGTATTGCTCGCAGATAACTTCGCTGGTTTATTCAAAAATAAATAAAGTTTTAGACGACAGCGCTTTCAGCGTTTTAACGCATACCGCGCCTTTGAAAGAAAAAAATCTTACGTATTACCATTGGCATATAGAAGTTATACCAAAACTTACAAGCGCTTCGGGTTTTGAATGGGGAACGGGCTTATACGTCAATCCCGTTCTCCCCGAAGACGCGGCGAAATATTTGAGGGAATGCGAATGAACATTTTGATGGCGGCTTCAGAGTGCGTGCCTTTCGTAAAAGTCGGCGGTTTAGCCGACGTCGTAGGCGCTTTGCCTAAATATTTGGCGAAAATCGGGCATGACGTTCGGATAATTTTGCCCAAATACAGAAAAATAGACGGTAAAAAATACGATTTGCGGGCTTTGCCTTATAGGCTGCAGGTAAAAGTCGGTTCTGATATTGAGAGATTTAGAATAAAATACTGCGTTACAGAAGACAATGTGACGGTCTACTTTATTGAAAATATGCGTTTTTTTGACCGCCCCGACGTCTATGGCGCAGACGGCTCTGATTACGGCGACAACAGAGAAAGATATATTTTTTTCTGCCGCGCGGTTTTAGAATCGCTGAAAGCCTTGATGTTTCGCCCCGATATTATTCACTGCCACGATTGGCAGACGGGTTTGATTCCCGCCTATTTAAAGACAAATTTGCGCAACGACGGATTTTTCTGGAACACGTCGTCGGTCTACACCATACACAATATAGCTTATCAGGGCGGTTTTGACGCAGATACTGTAGTTGAAGCGGGTTTTTCTTGGGAAGATTTTACCGTTGACAAACTTGAGTTTTACAACACTTTAAATTTTATGAAATGCGCTATAGCTTTATCAGACGCCGTTTCAACCGTAAGCCCTACATATGCGCTTGAAATAAAAGAATTTAACGGGCGCGGAATGGAAATAGTTTTAAATTCCCGCAAAGAAGATATTTACGGAATACTAAACGGCATAGACTACGATTATTGGAATCCAAAAACCGACCCTTTTATTTCCAAAAATTATTCTCCTAGCGACCTTGCAGGCAAAAAAATATGCAAGGCTGAACTTCAAAAACTTTGCGGTTTTGAAGCGAGGGAAGACGCTTATTTGTTCGGCTGCGTTTCTAGGCTTGACAATCAAAAAGGGTTTGACATTATTATAGACGCGCTTTATTCTCTGTCGCGGCAAAATATGCAGTTTGTAATTTTAGGTTCGGGCGACCCCTATATAAAACGGCTTTTGCAGGAAGCCGCTTATAAACTTAAAGGCAAAGCCGCCGTTTTTTTTGATTATAACGAGCCTCTTGCCCATAAAATTTACGCGGGTTCTGACGCCTATATGATGCCTTCGCGTTTTGAGCCTTGCGGGTTAAGCCAGATGATAGCGCTTAAATACGGCTCAATACCTATAGTTAACCGCGCGGGCGGGCTTTCGGATACGGTTGAATATTACAATCACTACTCAAAAAAAGGAAACGGTTTTGTTTTTAATATCACTTACGGCGAAAATTTTGTTCAAACGATTTTAAAATCGGAAAAAATATTTCGGGACAAGGCAAACTGGAATATTCTTATGCAAAATTCTTTCGCCTGCGATTTTTCTTGGAACAAATCCGTTGAAAGCTATGTCAAAATGTATTCTGACGTTATAGAAAAAAAGCGGCGGGAACTCCTTTTTGCAAGGTAATGCTATGAGCGTATATTTTAATGCCGCTTCCCGAATTTTGAAATTGTTTGCCGCCGCGTTTTTGTGCGCTTCTTTTATTTTTGCGGCAAACAGGTATTATGAAGTTAAAGTTTTTGCGGAAACCCTTTTTTCGCAAATTCAAATAACCGTTTTTTTCGACAAGCAAAACGGAGACTGCGGCAAAACCGTAGGCGATATAGAATCTTTAGGGCTTTTAAATCTCGCAGAATACGTTCCTTCAGAACAAGCCTATTCCAAAGCTGTTGAAAAAAATCCATTTTTAAAAGAAGTGTCGGTTCCGCAAGACGCCAATTATTTTGCGTCTTACGCGGTTTTTTCGCCTGCGGAAATTCCTACGGACGAATACCTTTCGCTTACGAGAGCCGCCGTTTTGCAGATAGACGGAATTGACGAAATAATTTTTAATCTTTCTCTTTGCGGCGAATACGTAAAAGCCGCAAATACTTTGTCGTTTTATAAAACCGCCGCTTTGCTTTTTGCTATAATAATGTTTACGTTCTTTATAACGCAGTGTTTTTTGCGCGTATTAAACAGAGGCGAACATTCTAAAAAAATCGCCGCAAAACGTTTAGCTTTAGAGACGGCGGCTTATCTAATATCTGCGTCTTTAGGATTTGTAGTTCTTTGGGGTATATGCCAATTTGCGCAATACCCTTTGCTAATAGACGAAACCGCCGCGTTTATTATAATCCCTTTAGCCGCGTCTTTTGGAATAATATTTAAAGGCGGCAAGGAAAGCTAAACGACAGCAAAAAACGCAGCTAAGCGGCTAAGCAAAGACTTTTCTTATCACCGTTGCAAGTATTTGCGTTGATTCCCCTTTATTTATAAAGGGGCGGCAGGCGCAGCCTGACGGGGTATTTCCCCTTAAAAATACGAGTTTTCAGTATGAAATAAAGACGCTTTAAGATAATAAGAAATTTTACGCCTTTGTTGTCGTTTAGCCGTTGCCATGCATCTATGCGTCTGTTTTTGCCTTTGCGTAGTTGCGTTTTTCGCTGTCGTTTACGTTTTTTTTAAAATGAAAATAATAAAAATATGTTTTATCGCTATATTTTCGGCGTTTTGCTTTTCAGTGGTTTTTGCCCAAGACGGCGACATAAAAAAACAGTCGCGGGAGCTTTCTGACGTAAAGAAAAATATTAAGCAAAAACAGCTTGAAAAAGACAGGCTGGCTTTAAAAGAAAAAGTTTTTAAAAGAGAGCTGAAAGTTTTAAACGCCGCAATAGACGCAAATGAAAAAAATCTTTCAAAGCTCGCCTTGCAAATAAGCGCGGCGCAGAAAAATCTTAACGCTGCTTCAAAAGAATACGACAGGGCTTATAAAGAATACGGCGCGCTGACCCGCGCTTTAAACGGCGAGATAGAGCTTTACCATAAAATGACTTTTTTGTATTCTTACGAGCAAAATCCTTTTGAATACAAGGTCAGGCAGGCTTCGCTTCTTTACAAAAAAGAAAACTACGATAAAGAGAGAAAAGCGGCGGCTCTTTTTTCCGAAGACATAAAGAAATGGGAAGCCGCAAAAAATAAACTTTTGTCTTTAAGAAAAAGAGAAACCGTTTTGTCGCAGGAGAAAAAAAAGCTTTTGAAAGAAAAAGAAATTCTTCTTGCGGGAACTTCGGGGCTTAGGGCGCAGGCGGAAGCCGAAATCAAGGCTTTAAACGA
Source organism: Endomicrobium sp. (assembly GCA_031277075.1). Taxonomy (GTDB): domain Bacteria; phylum Elusimicrobiota; class Endomicrobiia; order Endomicrobiales; family Endomicrobiaceae; genus JAISLV01. The sequence continues at coordinate 8,420 of JAISLV010000045.1, forward strand.
AAGCGCCAAGGCTTTGCAGACTTTAATAAACAGGCTTGCCGAAGAAAGCAAAAAGAAGGCGGCGCAGGCTCAGCCCATAATACGCGCAAAAGATTCTTCGTCAAAAAGAAGAAAAGTTTTATCTTGGCCTGTGGAAGGAAAAGTAATAGCTAATTTCGGGCGCAATAAACACCCTGAGCTTGACGCTTACGTTATAAGCAACGGCATAAAAATTAAAGCGCGCGATTTTAGCATTGTAAAAAGCGTGGATTCAGGCGTTGTGGTTTTTGCGGGAGAGTTCCGCTCTTACGGCAAAGTGGCGATAATTGACTATAAAAACGCCTATTTCGGCGTCTACGGACAGCTTAGCGAAATTCTTGTGTCCGACAATCAGAAAGTTTCAAAAGGTTCAGATATTGCGCGGCTTGGAAAAGGGCAAGACAGCGTTTTATATTTTGAAATAAGGCAAAATAACGTTCCCGACAACCCGATTCTTTGGCTGGAAAAGAGGTAGGGGAAAAAGACGCGGCTAAGCTGCATTTTCTACACGGAGATATAAAATGAAATTGTTTTTTAGAAAAATGTTTTTTTACTCGGCGGTTTTGTTTTTGTTTTCGGGCGTTGCTTTTGCGGCGTCTGACGAAACTTATGATAAATTAAAACTTATGATAGACGTAATGGAAATTATCAACGCCAATTATGTCGCAGAAACCAATCCTAAAAATTTGGCGACGGGCGCGATACACGGCGTGGTGAGAACTCTTGACCCTTTTTCTCAATATATGGAAGAGCGCGCTTATAAAGAAATGAAAAGCGAAACCGAAGGCGCATACAGCGGCGTGGGTTTGAGAATAATGAGCAAAAATAATTATATAACCGTCATATCGCCTATACCGGGAACTCCCGCTTATAAAGCGGGGATTTTGCCCGAAGACAAAATAGTTAAAATAGACACGATGTCGGCTGTCGGAATGTCTAGCGACGAAGCGGCAAATTTGATGAGGGGAAAAGCGGGCGCGAAAGTAAAGCTCGCTATATTAAGAGAAAATACGCCCGAAGAAATAGAATTTTTAATTACGCGCGAAAAAATAAAAATTGAAACCGTAAAAAGCATAATGCTTGACGGAAACACAGCTTATATAAGGCTTTCGGAGTTCAACGCGCAAAGCGCTCAGGACGTTAAAAAAGCTTTAAACGATTTTGCAAAAGAGGATATGCAGGCGGTAATACTTGATTTAAGGAATAATCCCGGCGGACTTTTGGATTCCGCAATAGATATTATCGGCGTTTTTATAAAAGACGCGGCGTTGGCTCTTACCACAAAAGGAAGAACCGAAGAAAATAAAAAGGAATATTTCACTTCAGGCAACGCTCTGTTTCCCGAGATACCTTTTGTAATTTTGGTCAACAAAGGTTCGGCTTCGGCTTCCGAAATTGTCGCGGGCGCAATGCAGGATTTTAAGAGAGCCTTAATAGTCGGAAGCAATACGTTTGGAAAAGGCAGCGTTCAGACTATTATTCCTCTTTCCGACGGTACGGCTTTAAGGCTTACTATAGCTAAATACTATTTGCCTTCGGGACGTCCTATAAACCGCTCTGAAGAAAAACAGGCTTTAAACGGCATTACGCCCGATATTGAAATAAAAATTCCCGTTGAAACGGAAATTAAACTTTACGCTCAATCTGAAATGATTTTTGCAAAAGACAAAGCGCCTAAGTCCGTCGTTGAAGAAAAAGACAAAGTTGAAGACGAAGCTCTAAACAAAGCTTTGGAGATAATTAAAGAAGGCAAAGTTTTTGACGCTATACAAGAGTCAAAGGCTTTAGAGAAAGAAAAAGAAAAATCGGCTAAGGAACGCAAAGAAAAAAAGAAATAACGCCGTCCTCTCGGCGTTAGACCTAATGGAAAGAGGCTTTTATGCAGATAAAGCAAATAACAGTCAACGGCAAAAATTATCAGGCTTTTGAAGGCGAAATCGCTCCGCAGACAAATTTAGTTTTTATCAAAGGCGAAAAAGGTTTTATTATGTGCGGTTATTTAAACCTTGAAGCTGCGGAAAAATTCAAAAATGCGGCAGCCGTAGCCGTCGGCGTAAAAAGCGTTTCCGATATGCTAAACGCGACGGTTGTAAAATTAACTTCTTACGCTCAAAGTTTGGGCGTTACCGCAGGAATGCCCGTGAAAGAAGCTCTTGAGAAACTTTAAAGCGCGTCAGGCAAAAACCTGATAAAGTCCCTTTTTAAATAAAGAGGCGGCATATTTGTCCGACGGGGATTTTCAGCCGCCTTGCCTATTCATTAAAAAATACGGTTTTTTAGAAACGCTCAAAAAATAACACATTGTCAATACATCTAATTTTTGGTAGAATTATCTCAAGTGCTGAGCAATTTATTATGTAATTTGGAGATTATATGGGTTATTGCGTAAATTGTCTGTTTCAAGGCGACAACAGTTTTGACGAAAAGGGCGAAGGAAGAATTTTTTGCATGGTAAAAAGAAAGTGGCTTTCCGAAAGCGACAGCTGCCTTGATTTTACGGAATACGCCGACCTCAGCAAAGAAATACGCTGTAAATACGCTATGGAAGCAAGAGATAAAAAAAGCGGAGCAAGCAAGTTTTCCGAAGCTGTAAAGCAAATGTGGAAAGCGATGCTGATAACTATGATAATCGCTTTTATTTTATTTATAGCGGCGGCGAAATATTTTGACAGATATATATTTTAATTTGGAGAATAAATGAAAGTTTTAGTAATAGGTTCAGGAGGCAGAGAGCATGCTCTCTGCTTGAAGTTTTCTCAAAGTCCGAAAGTTGAAAAAATTTATTGCGCGCCGGGAAACGGCGGAATATCAAAAATTGCAGAACTTGTAGATTTAACGACCGGCGATTTTACGGAACTTGCCGATTTTGCAAAAAAGAAAAACATAGACATAACTTTTGTCGGACCCGAATCGCCTCTTTCCGAAGGAATAGTTGATTTTTTTGTAAGCAGAGGTTTAAAAATAGTAGGACCTGCCAAAGACGCCTCAAAACTTGAATCAAGCAAAATCTACGCAAAAGAATTTATGAAAATTTACGGAATTCCAACTGCGCCTTACCGCAGTTTTTCTAGCGTTGCAGACGCTCTGAATTTTCTTGACGGCTGGGAAGAAAATAAAAAAGTCGTAGTAAAAGCGGACGGTCTTGCCGCAGGAAAAGGCGTTTATATGTGCGACGGCAGAAAAGACGCGCATAATGCCGTCAAAAAAATGATGGAAGACAAAGTTTTAGGCGGCGCGGGTTCAAATATAGTGATAGAAGAACACATAGACGGGCAAGAGCTTTCGTATCTTATTTTTACCGACGGCATATCGTATTCGGTTATGCCTGCTTCTCAAGACCATAAAAGAGCCGAAGACGGCGACAAAGGCTTAAATACAGGCGGCATGGGCGCATATTCTCCAGCGCCTCTTGCCACAAACGAGTTAAACGAAAAAATTGAAAGAGATATTATCCGTAAAGTTATAGAGGGGATAAAAGCTGAAAAACTTGATTATAAAGGCGTTTTATACGTAGGAATAATTATGAACGGCAACGACCCTTACGTTTTAGAATTTAACTGCCGTTTCGGCGACCCTGAAACTCAAGTTCTTTTGCCTTTGCTTGAAACGGATTTGCTAGATATTTCGCGCGCTATCGTGGACAAAAGGCTTTCAGATATAAATATAAGCTGGAAAAAAGGCGCCGCCGTATGCGTTGTTTTAGCTTCGGGCGGATACCCCGAGAATTTTGAAAAAGGATTTGAAATTAAAGGGCTTGAAGATATAACCGATTCTGACGTTTTCGTCTATCACGCGGGAACAAAAAGCGAAAACGGGCAAATAGTAACTTCGGGCGGCAGGGTTCTTGGCGTGACGGCGATAGCCGGCGATATAAAAAGCGCGGTCGACAAAGTCTATGAAAATGTAAAACTCGTCTCTTTTGAAAATATGCGCTATAGAAAAGACATAGCTAAAAAAGCGTTGTCGGAAGTTGAGAAAGCGCAAGATTAAGACGACGCGGCGACGCTGTTTGCCTTTAGAGCCGACGTCGTTTTTTCTTAACGCTTTTTTGTTTTGCAAAAACGCTCAAACGAGGGGAATTTAAATGAACGATAGAATTGACGCCGCCGTAATAGTCGGTTCCGCTTCAGACTTGCCCGTTATCAACGAAAGCGTAAAAGTTTTAAAAGAGTTCGGTCTCAGTTATTGCGTACATATAGCTTCTGCGCACAGAACTTCCGAGCATTTGAAACAATGCGTTTTAGCCGCGCAAAACGCGGGCGCAAAAGTTATCATAGCAGGCGCCGGAATGGCTGCGGCTCTTCCGGGCGCGATAGCGGCGGAAACGGTTTTGCCGGTGATAGGCGTGCCTATGGAAAGCAAAAATCTTTCAAGTATGGACGCGTTGTTTGCAATAGTTCAAATGCCTAAAGGCGTTCCTGTGGCTGCTGTGGCTATAGGCAAAGCTGGAGCGGTAAACGCCGCGATTTTAGCCGCGCAGATTATAGCAGTTTCAAACTCGGAACTTAAAGAAAAACTTTGCGGCTATAAAAAGAAACAAGCCCAAGCCGTAATAACTGAAGACGCAAAATTGCAAATAGACGGAATTGAAAAATACGTTCTTGGAGACGGGAAAATTTAGAATTAAGAACTTTTGAAACAATTTAAAAGGGTAAACCATGTCGGAAATTTTGTTGGATGCGGCGGCTTTTGACGCCGCAATTAAAAAAGTCGCAAAAGATATTTTTAACCAAAATAAAAATATTGCGGATTTAGCCGTAGTCGGAGTTCAAAATAAAGGCGTGCTGATAGCAAAAAGATTTTTGTCGGAGCTGTGTAAGATTGCAAAAGTTTCGCAGGAAACAGTGCCTTTTGGAATTTTAGACATCACTTTATACCGCGACGATTTAGACGATTTCGGAGCGGATATGCCCTTGATTAAAGACACGGAAATTCCTTTTGACATAAGCCGCAAAAATATAATACTTGTGGACGACGTTTTATACACGGGAAGAACGGCTCGCGCCGCGCTTGACGTGTTGACGGATTTCGGAAGACCTAAATGTATACAGCTTGCCGTTTTGGTCGACAGAGGACACCGCGAACTGCCTATAGAGGCGAGATATGCCGGCGTCAGAAAAGTTATAGACGGCAAAGTGAAGGTTGAATGCAAAGAAGTCGACGGTCGCGACAGAGTTATAATTTTGTAGCGCGGCTAAAACGGCTAAAAAGGAAATAAAAAGAAATGTCTCTTAACTGCAAAGATTTACTTGGGTTGGAACATTTAGATAAAAAAGATTTACAGTTAATTTTGGAATCGGTAAAACCTTTCAAAAGCCTTTTTACCCGTTCCGTTAAAAAAACTCCTACCCTGATAGGAAAAACCGTAGTAACCCTCTTTTACGAACCCTCTACAAGAACAAGAACTTCTTTCGAAATCGCCGCTAAACGTCTTTCGGCTGACGTCGTAAATATTTCCGTAGGCGCTTCAAGCGTAGTGAAAGGCGAAAGTCTTATAGACACAGGCAAAACTCTTGAAGCTATGAAAGCCGACTATGTCATTATACGCCATAGCCTTTCGGGCGCGCCTGAAATTCTTGCAAGAAATCTCAACGCTTCAATAATCAACGCAGGCGACGGTTTCCACGAACATCCCACGCAAGGTCTTTTAGACCTCTACACAATGTATGAAAAAAAGAAAAAAATAGAGGGGCTAAACGTCTTGCTCGTAGGCGATATTTTACATTCGCGCGTCGCAAAATCAAATATCTGGGCTCTTACAAAAATGGGGGCAAACGTTGCGGTCGCAGGTCCTCCGACTTTAATACCTCCTAAAATTGAAAGTTTGGGCGTAAAAGTTTATTACGATTTAGACGAAGCCGTAAAACGCGCGGACGTCGTAAATATTTTGAGAATACAGCTTGAGCGCCAGCAGGAAAATTTGTTTCCTTCCGTGCGCGAATACGTAGAGCTTTACCAGCTCACAAAAGAAAGGCTCGGCAATGCGAAACCGAACGTTTTGGTAATGCACCCGGGTCCGATGAACAGAGGAATAGAAATATCTTCCGCCGTCGCCGACAGCTCAAACGCCGTAATAAACGAGCAGGTGACAAACGGCATAGCCGTTCGTATGGCGGTATTGTATTTGTTAAAACCGAGCAAAACCGCAAATAAGAAGCAAGCAGCCCTAAATTAACAAAATCGCGGAAAGCGCAGGCAATGCTCTATGAAAGCTATGATAAAATTTGCCCCCTCGCGTTTTGCGAGGCAGCGCAGAGCTAGCGGTTGCGTCGCGCTTGTAAATATTTTTTATGATTTTGTTTGCGATAACAAAGGTCAATGCGTCAATTGAATGACCGCTTGATATGGGCGGTCAACGTCACTTTTAACGGGACGGTAAAGATGTCTCTTCAAATTAAAAATATCAGAATAGTAGACCCTTCGCAAAATAAAGATTTCGTCGGCGATTTATTTGCTGAAAACGGGCGTATAGTTTCAAAACTTTCAAGCGTTCCAAAAACCGTTATAGACGGTTCGGGTAAAATAGCGGTTCCGGGTTTAATAGACGTTCACTCTCATTTAAGAGAGCCGGGACAAGAAGGAAAAGAAACCATAAAAACGGGGACTTTCGCCGCGGCAAAAGGCGGCATTACTAGCGTTTTGTGTATGCCCAACACAAAGCCCGTCATAGATAACGCTCCGACGGTAGAGTTTATTTTATTTAAAGCGCAAAAAGAAGGCGTCGTCAACGTTTTCCCTATAGGCTGCGCCACGAAAGGTTCTTTAGGCGAGGAAATTTCAGAAATCGGCGTTTTAAAAAAGGCGGGTATAGTCGCGGTAAGCGACGACGGTTCGCCTGTGTCTAGCTCGCAGATTATGCGCCGCACTCTTGAATACGCTAAAATGTTTAAGTTCCCCGTAATTTCCCACAGCGAAGACAAAGAGCTTAGCAAAAACGGCGTGATGAACGAAGGCAAAAACTCAATGATACTTGGTCTTAGAGCGATACCGCGCCAAGCGGAAGAGGTGATGGTCGCAAGAGACATTATGCTTGCGGAGCTTACTGGCGGTTTTTTGCATATCGCGCACGTTTCAACGGCGGGTTCGGTTGAACTTATAAGACAAGCGAAGAAAAAAGGCGTCAACGTCACCGCAGAAACCTGTCCTCATTATTTTACTTTAACCGACGACATTGTAAAACTCTACGATACAAACACAAAAATGAACCCTCCTTTGAGAGAACAAATAGACATAGACGCCGTAAAAGCGGGACTTTCAGACGGAACTATAGACTGCATAGCTACAGACCACGCTCCGCACATGCAAGAAGAAAAAAACAAGGAATTTGACATTGCTCCTTTTGGCATAATAGGTTTTGAGACAATGTTGAGTTTAGTTTTAAACGAGCTTGTGGACAAAAAAGTTTTAACGCTTAGCCAAGCCGTAGAAAAAATGAGCGTCAACCCTGCGAAAATATTTAATCTTGAAGGACGCGGAAGCCTTAAAGACGGCAGTTTTGCCGACATTACCGTAATAGACCCAGAGTATTCTTACCGCTTTACAAAAGAAAGCATAGTCTCTAAAAGCAAAAACTCTCCTTTCATAGACAGAACTTTTAAAGGCGGCGCAGTAATCGTCGCAGTAGGCGGAAAAATAGTCTATAAAGCGGCATAATAAATAAAATGCGCAAGCGGTCAAGCGGACGTAAGAATTGACCGCTTTTTTTATTTGTTGCGCGGGGCTGCGCAGATAGTAAAAGTTAAACGGCAGACTATGAAATAAATTCAGGGCGACGGATGCACCCCGACGGGCAAGACCGCCGTTCACCTGACTTGACTGCTTTGGCGACCACACAGAATAGAGCTTTTTTACAAGTTTTTGTATTCCAATTAAGCAACTAGGCAGCTAAGCAAAGGCAGACCTTGAAATAGACCCTGAAACGAGTTCAGGGTGACGCGTTCGCGTCAGTTTTGGGTGACGGCGATGGGGTGCAAAGTCTATCGTTGCCATGCCTGTCATGCTGAACTTGTTTCAGCATCTGCCGTTTGTTGTTCATCTATTCTTTCTCTTCCTTCTTTTCTTACTATCTTCACTCTAATGCTATTTTTTTCTTTGCTGCTTTCTTTGCAAATATATCTTTTCTTTCGCCTATTTTACAAAACTTCCATATTTGGCGACCACTTTTAACACTCTTTTATATATAAAAATTTCTTTTTTTACAAAAAACGGTCAAGTCAGGTATGAAATAAATTAAGGGCGACGGCTGGCGGCGGCTGCACCCTGTCGGGCAAGACCGCCGCTCATTTTTTGCAAAATGTCAATAAAGGCAAAATACCGCATTGCGCCGTGCTGTTTAAAATTTCACAAAAGTTTTGCAAAGAGTTTCATAACAATTGGATTATAATATTTTAAAGATTATTATAATTATAATACGCAAAAGGGGACTTAAATGGCGTTTAAAAAAATGCTTTCCGCTCTTACTTGCGCAGCTTTTTTGCTTTCCTGTTTTGCCTCATACCCGTCTAATGCTTACGCAGATGCTGATTACGGCGTTATTTCCCAAATAAAAAACGCAATACCGTCTTCGGCGGGGTATATATCCGATTATAATATTTCAAATTCGGGTACGGTTTTAGTATATATTCAAGACCTGCATTGCAATGCGGAAGTTCAAAAAAACATAGCTAAAATTTTACAATCGCTTGACGAAAATATCGGCGTGGGAAAAGTTATTTTGGAAGGCGCGCCTGAAGGACGGATAAATCAAAACGCTTTAAAGGCTTTGCCTGAAAACGTTAAATACGAAGTAATTGAAAATCTTTTCAATAGAGGGCTTGTTTCTGGTTCCGAGCTTTATTCTCTGCAAAATAACAAAAACAATTTATACGGCGTTGAAAAGTGGGACGAATATATTTCAAATCTTTATCTTGCCTCAGAACTTACGGGAAAACAAAAATATGAAACGCAAAGAATAGCCCCTTTTAAAAAGCTTGTTGAAAAAAGCGTAACCCCGAAAATAAAGCGTTTTTCATCGTTAGTTTACGGCGATAACCCTTCAAAATACAAAAATTTTATCAAACTTTCGCAGCTTTACGACAAACCTTTAAGCCAATATCCTAATTTGTTGCAATATGTCGAGCTTGCCGTTTTTGCGGGTAAAATCAATCCTCAAAAAGCTCAAAAAGAATTGACGGCTTATTTGGAATATTTAAAAAGCGTCTTGCCTTATAAAGATTACCGCAGCCTTGAAAGCAAATTTGACGATAAAGACGAGTATTTTGAGGCTCTTTACGATATTTCCGCTCAAAGAGGATTTGCAGATTTCATTGCAAAATATCCTAACCTTTACTCTTTCCTTGCTTATTCAAAAAAATCAAAGGGCGTAGTTCCGCTGCTTGTTTATAATGAGGAGAGCCTTTACGCCGACGGGCTTTTTAGCCAAGCCTCAAAAGACGGAGATTTTTACGAAAATTTAATGATTTCAAAAATGACCGTTCTTTTAGACTCTTTTGTGTCGGCGTCTATGACGGAAAAAGATTTTTTGTATTTCAGCGCAAACGCCGACGCTTTTAACGAAGCTGCGGGAAGACGTTTTCCTCAATACGCTCCGCTCATAAACGAGATAACGGGCGACGCGAGATTTTTTCGTTATTACGCGGGCAATATCGTCCGAAATTCTTTTTTTCTTGATAATATAAAAAAATACAATCTGCAAACTTCGGCGAAAATAAACGTAGTAATAGCCGGCGGATTTCACTCGTCGCTTGTTGAAGATTTAAAAGCCGCAAATATTTCATATACCGTAATAAGCCCTTCAATAAAATCTCCCGTATCTTCAGACGTCTACAACGAGCTATTGTCAATTAACTATCCGCAAAAAACCGAACTTTCAAAACGGCTTATGTCAAACGCTCTTGCGCCCATACCTTTAATGCTTGCCGCAAACGCTCAAACGCCAATAGAAAACAGACAAGCGTATACGGATATTCTGGTAAAAGCTCTTTCGCGAGAAATTTCCGAATCCGAAGACGGAAGAAAAATTTTAGTTTCGCCCGAAAATTTGAAAACCGCAATAGAACAATGGGCGAAAAATTTGAGTTTAGATTTAAGCGTAAATTACGACGAAACGTTTTTTGATATTAATGCGGGAG
>JAISLV010000050.1 GCA_031277075.1 Endomicrobium sp.
AAAAAAAGCGGACGCTTTCCTGCGCGGAATCTATAAGCGGAGGGCTGCTGTCTTCAAAAATTACCGACATTGCAGGGAGTTCCGCGTATTTTAAAAATTCGTTTATAACGTATTCAAACGAAAGCAAAATAAATTTTTTGGACGTAAAAGAAGAAACGCTTAAAAATTTCGGCGCGGTAAGCCCTGAATGCGCAAAAGAAATGGCTTTGGGCTGTCTTAAAAAAAGCGCGAGCGGCTGCGCTGTTTCTCTTACGGGAATAGCCGGTCCGGGCGGCGGTTCTAAAGAAAAGCCCGTTGGACTTGTATATATAGCAATAGCCTCAAAAAAATCCTGCGAAGTATACAAAAATATTTTTTCCGGCAGCCGCGGCGACATAAAAGAAAGAGCCGCAAACACAGCGCTAGATTTGCTTAGAAGAAAACTGATAAAACGCGTTTGACAAGCGGAGTTACCGTCAACGTCAAAAAATTGACTAGTAAAAAATACTCAAAATCGCCGTTATTAGATTTGCGAAAAAAAGGGAGTTTTAAAACGCCATTATGAATAATAAATATAAATTTATAGACCTTTTTTGCGGTATCGGCGGATTTCGATATGCTATTGAAAACGCGGCGGCGCGCAATGGAAATGAAGCCGAATGCGTGTTTTCAAGCGATATTGATAAGCATTGCCAAGATATTTACGAAGATAATTTTGGAGAGAGACCTGTCGGCGATATTTCTTTAGTAAGCGCGAAAGATATTCCCGAACATAATATATTGCTTGCGGGTTTTCCTTGTCAACCATTTAGCATTATTGGTCAAATGAAAGGATTTGACGATACCAGAGGAACTTTGTTCTTCGAAATAGCAAGAATTTTAGCTGAAAAAAAGCCTGACGCTTTTGTTTTAGAAAACGTCAAATTGTTGGCGGGACACGATAGAGGCAGAACTATACAAACAATCGTTAAAACTTTAGAAGAAATGAAATATACCGCGCAATATAAAATTTTTAACGCGTTAGATTTCGGGTTGCCTCAAAAGCGCGAACGAATTTTTATAGTGGGGTTTAAAAATAAACTGTCGTTTTCTTGGCCTGCAGCCGATAAAAAAATGACGCCGCTTGACGAAATTTTGGAAAAAAATGTATATAAGAAATATTATGTTTCTGAAAAGATTAGAAAAAAAATATTAACAAAAAAAATAGAAACGACTCAAACTGCTATTTGGCATGAAAATAAAGCTGGAAATATAAGCGCCTATCCGTATTCTTGCGCTTTGCGCGCAAACGCGTCGTATAATTATTTACTGGTTGACGGCAAAAGGCGTTTAACAGGCAGGGAAATGCTGCGATTGCAAGGGTTTGACGATTCGTTTAAAATAACTTGCAGCTATATGCAAATCCGCAAGCAAGCGGGAAACAGCCTGCCTATTCCTGTGGCAACAGCCGTGATTGACAATTTAATGAAAGCGCTTGACGCTTATAAAAAATCTCCAAATCAAGTTTACTTGAGCATAGACGACGGGCAGTATGTCTTTTTAGAAAAAGGGAGGCGTTACAATGCGGCAACTGCCGAAGTTAAGAACCGTAGAAAAATACAAACCGCTTTATCCTTTAAATAAATTCCCAAAAAATTTTGCGTTAAACTTAGGGAAAGAAATTGTATATCTGCTTTCAACGCGCGCTTCTCCAAGATTAGAAGGAACCGATTGGGAAGAGATTTTTGCAAGAATTATAAACGCGAAATGGAAGCCGTCTAATGTCGGTTTAGACGATATTGTTTTTGAGCAAACCGCATGGGGCGCAAAAACTGTAAAAAACGCAAAACCTTCTAAAGTTTCAAAAATCAGATTAATTTCAGGCAGAAATTCGCCGATATACTCTTTTGGCGATAAAGAAATAACAAACGCCGAACCTAACAATCTCGGAGAAAAAATTCTTTCTATTTATAATGAACGCGTAACGGCAATAAGAAAACTTTATAAGCATTTAAGAACGATTGTTTTAATAAAATCCGACGACCTTTTGGAAACGTCTGTTTTTGAATTTGAAACTATAACGTATCAACCGCAAGAATATCGATGGAAATGGAATGAAAACAATAATCTTGTAGGTTATAATAAATCCGAACTGCACGCGTTTACATGGCAGCCTCACGGCTCGCAGTTCACAATAATAGAAAATGTTCCAAAAGACAGGCTGTCTATACGTATAAAAGAACCGCCGATACTTAAGATGGACGACGTTTTTAAAACGATTAAGTTTGACGAGTCTTGGATTGAAATTTTATGACCGATGTTTTTAACAAAAAGAAACGCTCTTCAATTATGAAATTAGTAAAATCGTCAAATAACGTTTCTACGGAATTAAAATTAATAAATGTTTTTAAAAAATTTAAAATTACAGGGTGGCGGCGAAAATATAAAATCAAAGGCAAGCCCGATTTTGTGTTTTTAAAAAATAAAATCGCGGTTTTTACGGACGGCTGTTTTTGGCACGGGCATAATTGCAGAAATACAAAACCTAAAGCCAATAAAAAATATTGGTTTGATAAAATAAGCCGAAATAAGAAGAGAGACAAGGATACGGCTAAATATCTTTCAATGTTAGGCTGGAAAGTATTTAGAATATGGGAATGCGGATTAAAAAATAAAAATATAGCGAAAACGCTCAAAAGATTTGAGCGGTTTTTTAAATCTGCGGGCAAGACAAAACCCTAAACGGCGGCGGAATATAAAAAATTAGGTTAATTGTTATGCAAAACAAATTATATATTTTTTCAGGCGTGCCTGCGTCTAAAGAAAAAGACGAAGCCGTAATAAAAAATTTCCTCTCTTTAGAAGGCAAAAAAGCAATATGCGGGTCTACATCCTTAAAAATTTTTTGCCGTATAACGGGCAAAACCGCAAAGCTAAAACGCGAAAGTTTTATCCCCGGCAATGCGCCTGAATATGAAGTCGACGGGTTAGATTTTGCCTCCGAAGGAGTTTTAACTTTAAACGCGTTTTTTGGCGATTTAAAAAACGAAGTTCCGCCGTCTGCGGCAAAAAACCTCTCAAAACTTGCGCTGGAAGCCGACGAAATAATTTTTATAACGGGCGGAGCGGAAAATAAACTTTGCGGCGAAGATTTTTTTAAAAGCGCAAACGTCTTGCCTAGAGACGCAATAATAGATAAAATAATACTCTCTCTTAGGCGGGCGGGGAAAACCGTTAAAAAAGAGAAGGTATAAGCGATATGGGGGTTTCTAAAAACCCTAATGCCAGTCCTTGCCTGCGCTTTGAGCCAGTGGCTCTTGAGACATTGTCTCAAAGCATTTTGGCATCAGAAAATTTGTCCGTCCTTGCTCTTAGGACGCGTCTTGCATTTTCTTCTTTGCCCTGCCGCAAAATTTGCGGCAATTACGTACATTACAGGTTTTTAGAGACGCCTATATGAAAAAAGTTTTTGCGTTTTTACCGTTTGTTTTGGTTTTTGCCTCTAATGTTTTTGCCAAAGACGCTATAAAAACCAAATGGAAAACGTCTGGTATGTTTAGTTCCGCTTAC
>JAISLV010000082.1 GCA_031277075.1 Endomicrobium sp.
AACGCCCGTCCTTGCCTTGCGCCTTGAGAGACATTGTCTCTGCGGCATTTCTTCATCAGAAAATTTGTCCGTCCTTGCTCTTAGGACGCGGCTTGCATTTTCTTCTTTGAACTGCCGCACAATTCACGGCAATTACAAACATTATAGGTTTTAGAGACCCCCAATTACCAATATAAAAATTTACTGACCGCATGTTTGTTGATTTACGCATAACAAACACCCGCATGTTTTGCGCAGATAATGGCGTTTTTCCGCGATATAAACGCATAAAAATATTTGCAGGCAAAAAGCGACCGCCCGTCATACCATTTCCCGTAAGATGCGCGGCGACAACGGCGGCGGCGTTTGGTATTTTATCATAGTTTGCAACGCTCGCTTTGCGTTGCATTGCCGCCGTAATATTATGCTATAATAATGCAAAATTATGTTTACACTGGTATTATTTGTCGGCGATTTGTTTATTTTTGCGGCGTCAATTTTCCTTGCGGTTTCTTTGAGAACTTTGGATTTTGACGTCTATTACTGCGTTAAAAATTTAATATCGTTTGCGCCTCTTTTCCCTCTCGTCGCATTATCTTCTTACATTTTTTCTTTTTACGACATAAAATTTTTACGAAAATCAGGTTTGAAACGCGCCGCTTTCTATTTGTTCCTTATAAACGTTTTTATCGGATTTGCGTTCTTCTACCTATTTTCGTTTTTTTTAAATATTTACACTCCAAAGACTATTTTGCTGCTCTCTTTTTTATTGTATTTCTTTCTCGTCTACTGTTTAAGGAAGCTATGCGTCAAGCTGCGCGGCAGCGGCATTGCAATACGCAAAAACATACTTATTATAGGCGAAGGCAATGTTTTTGACGAAATAAGAAGCGAAGTCTCAAAATCAAACGAATATAATATTTTGTCTGAAAAAGATATTTACAGCGCAAACATTGATTGAGTGGTAGTTCCTTACAATAGTATATTTGTTTCGGGCTTAAAATTTTTGAATTATTTGGCAAAAGAGTTTATAAATAAGGGAATTATCATTAAAGTTGATTTTGATTTTTACGAAGAAATGTTCGGCAGAATTTCCGAAGAAAGCGCAAAATACAGATTGTGGGTTTTAAAAACCGTAGCCGCTAGAGAGCAAAACAACGTCTACATCGCTTTAAAACGTTTGTTTGACATAGCCCTTTCTTTAATTTGTATGGTAATTTTTGCCGTTCCTTTTATTGCGGTATGCCTTGTCATTAAAATTTTTTACGGATATGATCCTATATTTAAACAAAGAAGAATAGGCTATCTCGGAAAAACGTTCAATATCTATAAATTTATAACGATGAAACCGAAAGAAAAAGATTTAACCGACATTTTCGGAGAGTATGCCAAAGAGAAAAACGATTATTTCGCTTTCGGAACTTTCCTAAGGCGTTTTCGTTTAGACGAGCTGCCGCAAATTTTAAACATACTGAAAGGCGATTTATCTTTTGTAGGTCCTCGCCCCGTTTGGGACAAAGAATACGAAATCGTTGAAAAAGAAATCCCCGATTATGCCGTCAGAAATATTGTTCGCCCGGGAATAGCGGGCTGGGCGCAGCTTAATTTCAGAGCGGTAAGAAGTATTGAAGATTGCTTGACGAGGTTTTCTTACGACATATACTATATTAAGAACATCTCTTTATTTTTTGACGTCGCAATAATATTGAAAACTATAAAAAGAGTTTTTATAAACGATAAAAAATACGCAAAGCCTGAAGCGGAGAAAGTAAAAGCCTAAAAAAACAAATAATTAAAATAATTTGGGAGGAAAAAACAAAATGGATATTTTACTCGAAAGGAAAAGCGTCCGCAAATATACGGATGAAAAAGTTAAAGACGAAGATTTGAATTACATACTGAAATGCGCGATGTCTGCGCCGACGGCAAGAAATACCAGATGTTATTCTTTTATAGCGATAAAAGATAAGGAAACGCATAAAAAAATAGCCGCCGTTCACCGCGCCGCGCAGATGATTTTGCAGGCTCCGCTTGCTATTTTGGTAGTAGGCGACGCGGATAAGGTTTTCGGAGATTATTTGCCTCAGGATTGCGCGGCGGCGACACAAAATATTTTGCTTGCGGCGACTTCAAAAGGTTACGGTTCGGTATGGTGCGGCGTATACGGAAACGAAGAAAGGCAGACGGCTTTAGAAAAACTTTTCAATCTTCCCCAAAACATTAAAGCGTTTTCTTTAGTCGTAATAGGAAAATCCGCAGACAACGCCCCCGCCAAAAACGGCTGGGACGAAACAAAAATCAAGTATGAAAAATGGCAATAGATGACTGATTGCAAAACAGCAGATGCTGAAACAAGTTCAGCATGACAGGCACGGCAAACAAATTTTCTGATGCCCAAATGCCTTGAGAGACATTGTCTCTCAAGGCGCAAGGCAAGGACTGGCGTTAGGGTTTTTAGAGACACCCTTTATGAATAACGGCAACGGAAAATTTCTTTGTGTATGACAAAAAAAAGAGGACAAGGGTCAATGACCCTTGCCCGACATTTGTCTAAAAACTTTCATTACCCGCGAAAACACAAAATAAAAACTCCGACGGCTGGACTCGAACCAGCAACCGATCGGTTAACAGCCGATTGCTCCACCATTGAGCTACGTCGGAACTCAAAAAATACGAAGTTTAATTTTAAAGAATGTAATAATTATACATTTTTAAAAAAAAAATTCAAATGAAATTTTTCCGTCTCTGCAAAATTAACGTTTTTATAAAACTATTTCCATGATATACGCTGAAATATAAACCGTCAGCTTTTTGCTTTTTTAATGCGGTTGATTATATAAAACGCGGGCGTTAAAAAGAGATTTTTTTCATATTGATTAAAGGCAAATTTATACATAAGCGCAAAAAACAGCGCAGAAAACAGTATTATTTTGCCTGCAAGCGCATAAACGTCTGCGGTTAGAAAAAAACGTTCAACGGCAAAACCCGTCAAACAAACAATAAGGGCGGGCGGCGCCATAAAAATAATATTTTTAAAGAAAGATTTTATATCAATGCCGATTTTAGAATAATAGATATTCAAAATTAACCCTTGTCCAAGCAATATACATCCGCCTGTTACGCAAGCGCAGCCCAGCCCGCCGTATTTTTTTGCCATCGGTATTGAGATAATAATATTGACGACAGCTAAGCAAAACAACGCTATTGAACGGAAATAATGTTTGTTTTTCGCCTGCAATATGAAAACTCCCGTATTTTGCACAACGGGAATAAGGAGCGCAGAAAATAATATTACGGCGTAAAAATACGCGTCTTTAAAACCGTCGCCTATCCATAAAATAACGAACTGTTTTCCGTAAATTAAAAATCCGCTAAAGACTAGGGATATGATAATAAATTGAATGCGCCCTATTTTTATGAAAATTTCGTTTATCGGCTTCATATCGTCGGTCTTCGCCGATATTGCCGACAGATGAGGGAAGAAAACGCCGCTTACCGCGCTTGAAAAAGACATAAAAGCCGACGCAAGCTGAACGGTTATAGAGTAGACGGCGACTGCCGCCGTTCCTATGACCGCTCCCAAAATTATTTGTCCCGTTCTCCAGTAAGCTTCGTTCACAATCATCGCAAGAAAAATAAAAAAAGAAAAGAAAAACAGTTCGCAGATAAAATTTTTATCCCAAAAATGCAGCTTAAATTTAACTTTGAGCGTTGATAAACAATAATAGGCGTTTGCGGCTATTACGAAAATATTGCATATTGTTTGCATTACGACTACCGTAATTACGTTCGGGCTGAAATGTAAAGCCGCATATACAAGAGCGGGTTG
>JAISLV010000195.1 GCA_031277075.1 Endomicrobium sp.
AAACAGTTTAGCCTCAAACGCGCAATTGCAAAGATACGGGAACGATTATTGGAAATTCATTGAAAAATTTGAAAGCATAAGAAATAAATACGCCGACGTAAATAACAACGAATGGCTCAAAGAGCTTTTTGGCAAAAGTTTTGAAGATTTGCAAAAACAAGGCTTTACTTCGCAGGATATTGACGCTTTAAGAGCAAAAATCCTTCAATACCTTGACGATATTTGGAGCGCAACGGCGGAAGGTATTGCGGACGCCAACAATAATTTGGGCAATATTTTCGGCAATGAGTTCTATAGTTCGCTTTTTAGATTCGGCGAAATAGAAATGAACGTTGAAAAGTCAGTTATACTTGCCCGCATAAGCGACAGGCTTGAGCAGGCGGTTCGCGAAAAAGTTGCCGATTCTTTGAAAAAAGAAACTTCGCAAGAAGACGCTATTAATAAAAGACAAACCGAGATAAACGCCGCTAAAGTATTTTTAAACGCGATGAGAACAGAGAGAAACAATCTCGCGGAGGACAAAAGAGAAAATATAGAAAAAGATATAGAAAAATTAGAAGCCGATATAAAGGCGGCTGAGGAGCAGCTAAAAAATGCCTCTGCGCAAAACGAGGCGATGGCTAAATGGAAACCCGTTATAGACGCGGGGATAAATACAAAAGTTGATTCCCGCGCGAAAACTTTAATCAAATACTTAAATATGTCTATCGGAAAGATTATTAAAGCGTCTTCTATGCTTACAAAATCTCTTCTCATAGGCGCGCCTATAGCGTTTTTGTCAGCCGCTCTTATAGGTTTGGCTGGGTTTGGTTCCGCCGCATTGTCTCCCGCTCTTTTAGCTTTGGGAGCGGCGGCGTTTGTGGTAGTTCTTTTGGTATTTTTTGCAAAACCGCTTATAAATAAATTTAATTATTTGTCTCAGGTTGACGGCACAAACGACTCTTTAAATAAATACGCCGCTACGGGCGACGGACGCTATAGGCTTGGAGCTTTAAAAAGTTTCCTGTATAAAAGTTTATCTTCGGTAACGCAAATAGCCGGCGTAGTGGCTATTGCGGCTTTAGCTTTGGGCTTTGTATTTTCTTCCCCTATGCTTATAACGGCTGCGGCTGCGAACGCTTTGCTGGCTTTAGCTGCGGCGGGTATTTTTATAGGAATTAACATATTTAATAAAGCAAGAGCCGAAAGAAAAATTTCTTCGGATAAAAGCATAAAATCGTCTCTTAAAAAGGCGTGGGAAAGCATAAAAGCCGCAAATGTTCCCGCAAACGCTCAGCAAAACCAAATAAAAGTAATAACCACAATAGCCGTAGTTTCTCTTATAGTCATAGCCGCCGCCGCTAGTTTTGCGGTTTTTGGAGCTTGGGCTATAGTCGCGGGCGTCGCCGCAACAGGTCTCTTTGTCGTTTCGCAGTTTGCAGGAAAGAAATTTGCAAAAGACACTTCCGTAATCTCTTCAAAAACATGGTTAAAATTTGGAATAGGCGCGGCTGCCGCTTTTATAGGCGCGGCGGTGTTGGCAAAACTTGGAATATTGACGGCAGCCGTTGCGGGAGTATTTTTTGGAGCGGCTTTGCCTGTTATGCTTTTGCTCGGAATTGCAGGCGGTTTAATATATTTTTTAAGAAGCGATTATGTCAATAAATCTATAGATATGATGCAAAACAGAAGCAAACTTCTTGGTTTTTTAAGAATTTTTGCTCCGCTTGCCGTTATAGGCGTGTCAATGGGTTTTGCAGTGTTAAAAGGAGCGGCTTTATTAGGAGCTTTGGTTTCTTTTGTAAATCCCGTATCGCTTATAATCGGCGCGGGACTTGCCTTAGTTTTTGGCGCGCTTCTTTATTTTGACAAAACAAGACCTGCGGCGCAATTGCTGCTTGCTTTGCTTGGTTTTACAGTTCCGCTGAGCGGTTTTGCTCAACAGGCGGAAACGACAATCGCTATGGAAGGCGTATTAAAGAAAGCGGAAGCGGCTCAGAAAGAAGAAGAGACGAAGGAAGTTGTAGAAGAAGACCTCGCTCCAGAAACTGCTGAAGTTCTTGCAGGCGCGCAGCAGCAAGACGTTACAGAAGAACAACCCGCCGCCCCTGCAGCCGCGCCAGCTCAAGAACCTCAAGCCGAAGTCCGTCAGCCGCTTATAAGCGACGCAATGCCCGAAGCTCCTGTAATAACGCTGGGTCAGACCGACGTCGCTCAAGCCGCGCAGGCTAGGGCGCAGGAAACTCAGCAGGAAAGAAGAAGCCAAACTCCCGCTTTAGCCGAAGAAGCGATAGTGAGAGAAGCGGTGGAAGTAATAACAAGCGCAAAGCCTGTTCCTATAAATCCGTTTTATGCAATTGACGACAGCTATAGAGGTCTTTTCGGCGGGCAGGGTTCGGCGGCTTTGAGCGGCTTGCTAAGCTCTATGGGGCAGGGAAGCGCAGGCGTTCAAAAGTTTTTGACGGATTTTCCAGAGGCTGCGGGAGCGGCGGCTTTTGTGGAAGCATATGTCAATCAAGCCGGCAGCGAAGGCATGAGAAACGCTTTCAGCAATGTTCAAAGATTTAACGACGCTTTTTATAAATGGCGGCAGGCGGCGGCTTTAGCCGACCAATTTCACAATCAGGCTCCGATTAATATTTCAAACATGGATTTCAGCGCTATGGACGCGTCTGAAATTGTGCCTATAGCTTCAATAATTATTCTTCTTAACGACGCAATGACATATGCCGACCAGTCAAACGGCAATAATGCGAGAGTTGAGTTCAGCAATATGCGTCAAAGCATAACAGACAAGGCTTACGGAAGCATGAAAGTCGACGACCCGCGCCAGCAGAAATTCGCTTATTTTGACGCTGCGGATTTAAGAAAAGCCGACCAGCCTGCATTGAGAAGCTATCTTGCGCAAAACAACAATAACGCTAAAATGGCTTTTGACCGCATAATGTTTGATTTTCTTTTTATAAATTTGCAAGGACTTCCTGCAAACTATGTGATAACCGACTCTTTGCGCGAAGCTATGATCGCCGATTTCAATATGGACGAGGCTTTGGCTATAACGGACGGAAACGGAACGATTATAGGCTGGGATTTAAGCAAGTGGGAAAATAAAATTCTTGACAGATACGGCAGATACGTATTTTTAGACGCTTTATCTCAGGCTGAAAGAAATCACACGACTTCTCAAGACTGGATTAACTTGGGAAAAATTATAACCGAAATTCCCGCGGCTTATTCAAATATAACTTCAAATACCGACCTCGTTTTAAACGCAAATGCCAGCGGAGATTTTAGGGGAAACGCAAGAGCGAACGCAAACCTTGACGTTCCTGTTTTTTCTCCTTTGTTTGCTCAAGGGGGCATAGGCAGGACTTTTTCGGGTTCTCTGAAAAGAATTGTTTCATCGGGTTTTTCAGACGCCGAAATTAACTCTTTAAGA
This sequence comes from Endomicrobium sp., assembly GCA_031277075.1. GTDB lineage: Bacteria > Elusimicrobiota > Endomicrobiia > Endomicrobiales > Endomicrobiaceae > JAISLV01. The sequence continues at coordinate 3,419 of JAISLV010000195.1, forward strand.
AGCGGGTTTGAACAATACAATTTGGCTCAAACGGGAAGAATTATTAAAGGCGAGGCTTTGGTTCCTTTGCAAAAAAGCGACGCCGAGGCGCGCGGACTTATGAATTTATACGGCGTTGAAAATGAAAGCCGCATTCTAAGAAACTTAGACGTGTCAATGATAGGCGCGGCTATTGACGCTTACGCTATGAAAGAATACGGAGTCGGGTCTTTGTCTGAAGGGCTGAGAAGCGAGCTTATACGCAGATATAGCGCAGAATTAAACGCAGGGCGCAAACCCGATATTTTGCAGTGGATAAAAATTGTAGCCGACACGGAAGTTACATTGGACGTTTTAAGCCAAAAAATAGAAGTCAAAGGCAAAAAACAGGGGTATTCGTATTTTCAAGAAGTAAGGGCTTTACGCGCAAAATTGACAGAGTCTGCAATAAGGGTTGGGGTATGGTTTCATACCGAAAGGCAAACCGCAGACATTTTGAGAAACGCCGACAGATTCCTTGCCGACGAAGGCAAAAAAGAGCTAAAAGAATTGAACGATTTGATAGACGACCTGCCCGGCAGTTTAGATTGGCAAATATCTCAAAGAAGCGACTATTTGCTTGGAATTCTTAGAGCCAACAATTACGACGTAAAAAATTCTCTTTACTCAATATTGTCAGACAAATTTTTTATTGAACCCGCGATAGCCGCAGACGGAAGAGTAGTGGGCTGGAGCTGGGGAAACCGCGAAAACGGCAGGCATCTCACTTGGGGAAAAAGACCCGCCAGCGGCGTAACCTATTTTGACAGATGGCATGCCAGAGAGCGCGACGGACAGCAGCCTTTAACTTTTGACGCTTTATTGGCAAACGTAGAAAATTCGCCGGAATTTGCGAATCAGAAAGTTGAAATATCAAATATTGATTATTTTAATATGAGACTTGCTTTTATGTCTTCAAGCGAAACGGATTTTAACGCAAGAATGGCTATTCTAATCAACGCTTACAGAGAGGCTAATCTCAAAGGAAATTTAAACAGGGCTCTTGCCGCTAAAGACTTCAATAAAATTTATGAGCTTTCATTTAAAGGGGAGCTTATAGAGCGCGGCTATGGAATAAATACGAATATTGATTTAATAGCTCAGCTCAGAGACGGCTATATTAATGAAGGCGCGCCTTTGTCTAAAGACGCGCTTATAGAATGCATAATGGATTTGATGAAAAACAATTTACACGCAGGCTATCAAAGACCTTCCTCAGGTCTTGCAAGCGCAATTTTTGCCGATTATGAAAAGACGGGTTCCGTAAGGCAAACTCTTGAAAAATTTAAAAACGATATTGTTTTTGAATCGTGGAAAGAATACGTAAGAAGACGCCAGCCGAGCGCTTTGCAGGTGCTTGCTCCTATAGGCGCTTTGTTTCTGCCCAGATTGTCAAATGAGCTAAACGAGCAAATTGCAAGCGCGATTCCCGCCGTTGTAACAGTTGAAAACTTATCTATTTCCGCAGGCGTTAGCGTTATGCCCGGTCCAAAATCCACGCCTACCGCTCTATTTAGAAGTATGGTAGAGCAGGATTGGAGCGACGCGGATCTTGCCGAGCTTGGAAATATGCTGGCTTCGTGGCAAAATACGCAAACAGGCGGCTATTCTTATTATACCGAAAGTTATTTTAGACAGGAATCGCACGACAATGAAAGGACGCCTGCTTATATACGGAACTGGATAAACGAAAGAGGCGCAAACTTTATAAGGCAGTATATAAGAGACCAAATTCCCGCAGAATACGGAATGACTCAGTTAGACGACGCTTGGCTTTTCGGCGATAATTTGGAAAGCGCGATAGTAAATAATTATCAATTCAACGCATATGTCGACCTTGACCGCCAAGCTCAGGATTTTTGGAGACAATACGAAGGCGACATTTGGCTTAATATATTGAAACGCATAGTCGGAAACGACAACGATTATTCCCGAGCCGTCATAACTTCTGAAAATTTGGGCAAAAAATATTCCAATAACGAGCAAAGAAGAATAATAGACATAAGAACTTTAGTGGAGAGAGTTGAAACTCTTAGAAGAGAAAATCCTTCTTCTTTTAAATATTACAATACCGCGCGTAAAATTGACGGCATTTTAGAAGACGCCAGAGAGGAACTTGAAGACTATGCTTCCGACATAACGGCAATAATGACTCAAAGCGGCAGAAAAACAAGAGAGCTTATAAACCTTTTGAAAAGAGAAGGCAAAACTGTAAATACTCAGGAAGCCGAACTTATTTTGTCAAGAGAGCGCTATAATGTCGCAAACGCCGTTGAAGTCGCTATGGGCAGGAAACTTTCAGAACATTCTCAGTTTAACGCCGACGAAATAATGACTTTTTCGCGAGTTTTTATGGCTTCGCAAATATCGGAAGAGTATCAGATGTCAAATAAACTCCGCAATGAAATGCTCAAGTATTTAGCCGAAAATCTTAACTCGCCCGAAAATGCGGGCAAGAGCAATTGGCAGCTTGCGATGGTTCTCGTCGGAGAATTTTCAAGAGATATTTCCGTTGAAGTTATGCAACAGTATAAAGAGGGGAAGATAGTTACTTTTAAGGACGTTTTCTTTCCTGCGCTTATGGCTGTGGGCAGTTTAATTCCGTTTGGAATAGGAACATATGTGCGTCTTGCCGCTCAAAGCGCGGAACTTTTGTTTCCCGGAATTTCAGGGCAAAATCTTATAAATAAAATCAATCAATCGGGTTATCTTATAAACGACGCCGTAAAAAGAGATATGCTGAGGCTTAACGCTTCGGGGCAAACGCAAAGACTGCATGTCTATAGCGAAAGGCAGGAGAGAAACGCAAGGGAATGGTTTAACAAAAACGAAAGAGAAAACGTGAGGCAGTTATTGCAAAGATGGGTTGAAAGCGATCTTGGGATTTCGGGGATTATTGAAATAAGACTGCCTAACAGGCTGCTAGACGGATACTCTTACGACGCCAACCGAGACCCTGCGGAAGTTTTTAACGAATATTTAAGTTCGCTAAGGAACGATATATATCTGCAGGCTTTGAACGAAATCGTCAAAAAAGTTCAAGTTCCTACGGCTGAAGATACTGCGCTTTTTAACGCTATGATGCGCGCGAAAAAATATTTTGACGCTACTTATCCTCAAGGCGCTTATCCGCAAAATATCAGAGAAGCTATACAGAAAGTTGACGCCGCCGTTGCGAAAAGAAGCGATATTGTAAGCGGTAAATTGTCTTTACTTAAAACCAAACTTGGCGATATAACAAGAGACGACGCGTTTTTAACGCGGGAACTTGTAAGACATTATTACGACGTTGACGATACGCTAGAGGCTGTAAGAGCTTTGTCTGCGGCAACGCCTTCAACGACGGCGCAAAGAGTTTCGGCGCAAGTTAGAACGGCGTCTCAGTCGCAGCCGATTTTATACGACAATCAAAGAATGGACGTTTTTTTGCAGGAGATGGCAGCTTTTAGAAATTTTTACGAAAATCCGCTTATCAAAAATCAAATATCAAAATACTTTTCAGCTTTAAGAAACGACCAAGAAGCGCGCGAATTGGCGAATTTGCTTATTATGAGCCAAGTTCTCGCCGCTCAAAATCCGAATATAGAACAGGCTTTGACGCCTGAGCTTAGAAATACGGCTATTGCGTATTTGCCCGCTTTTGCCTCAACCGAAATAAAAGCCGCTTACGAGGCTATACGCCGAGCGGGAACGCAAGACGCCAAACTTGCCGATTTAAACGCCAAATTTCAAACTTTAAGAGACCATTTAAATTTTTATCACGCGCATTTAAACGCCGAAATTTCTCAATCTATAAATTCGCCTGCAACTGTCGGAAATATTCGTCTTTTAAAGGAAGCCGCTAAAGAAATTGTAAGGATACAAAGACAGGTTTTAGCTATTCAGGCGGAAATTTCAAGGCTTCAGCGTTCGCAAGGCAGAGCGGATTTTGCTCGGCTTGGCGGGCTTAT
>JAISLV010000043.1 GCA_031277075.1 Endomicrobium sp.
CGGAACCCAGTCTAAAATAACGGCTATCCCCGCTTGATGAAGCGCGTCCGTTAAATACATAAAATCCTGCGGCGTTCCAAACCTGCTTGTCGGCGCAAAGTATCCTAAACTTTGGTATCCCCAAGACGGCGCGAAAGGATGCTCCATAACTGGCAAAAACTCAACATGCGTAAAGCCCATTTCAACGCAATACTTAGGAAGGTCAACGGCAATTTCTCTATAAGAAAGAAACCTGTTATTTTCTTCGGGCTTTCTGCGCCAAGAACCCAAATGCAGCTCGTAAATAGAAATCGGAGCGTCAATAGCGCTTTTTGCTTTACGCTCTTTCATCCATTGTTCGTCGCTCCATTTGTAATCAAGCCCCCATACTTTAGAACCCGTTTTTTGCGGAGTTTCGGCGTGAAAGGCGTAAGGATCCGCCTTTTCAACGCTGTAATTATTGTAGTTTGAAACTATAAAATATTTATAAGTGTCGCCCTGTTTAACGCCCGGTATAAATCCTTCCCAAATACCAGAACCGTCAAAACGGGCGAATAATTTGTGCGCGCCTTTGTCCCAAAAGTTAAAGTCGCCTATGACGGAAACGCTTTGCGCATTAGGCGCCCAAACGCAAAAATAAACTCCGTTTACTCCGTCTTTTGACAAGAGCTTTGAACCCATTTTTTCATAAAGCCTAAAATGGCTTCCCTCTCTAAACAAATGCACGTCGTCTTTTGTAAGAAGCGAAAAACCTTGAACGCTGTTATTCATAAAACTCCTTTGGGCAAAGTTGAAAGCAAAAGACGCAAAAAAATATTGAGTTTAAACAAAACGACGTCTATGTCTAAGCATATTTTAGACGCGCTTTTTTTAACTTTGCCTTGATACCGTTATCGCTTTTTTATATTTTGTAAGCAGCATAAAAAATATAGTTTTTATTATCGCCGCCACAGGAACGGCAAAAACTACGCCTAAAAATCCAAAAACCTGCGCGCCCGCAAGCATTGCAAAAATCATAGTTACGGGACCTAAATCAACGTTTCTTCCGATGACAAAAGGCTGTACGAAATTATTGTCTAAAAATTGTATCGCCGCAAAAATGGCGGCTATTTTCATTACCGCTATTACGCTTTGAAACTGAACCGCTCCGACTATTACCGCAAAAATCAAGCCGACAAAAGGACCTAAATAAGGTATCATATTCGCAATGCCTGCGGTAAGCCCTATAATCAAAGCAAAATTTAACCCTAAAACCGCCAATGCGCAAGCCGCCGCCGTTCCTACAAAAGCCGCCTCTATAAGCTGTCCTCTGATAAACTTGCCAAGCATAGAATCCATTTCATAAATTACGGAAAGTATTGTTTCAACATAACTTGACGGAGCTATTTCAACAAGCATATCTATAGATTTTTTTCCTCCAAGCAGCATAAAAAACACAAGCATAGGCACAAGAACGACTATAGAAACTATCGAAAAAACATTAAATACATATGTAGGCGCTTTGCTTGCAAGAGACTGCGCTATGCTTTGAACTTTAGTTATGAAAACGTCCGAAACGTTGTAATCTTTTATGACGGGGATAGCGGTTTCTATTTTTGTCTTTGTAATGTCGGCATAGTTTGCCAAATATTTTTGATAAGAAGGAATATTTACTCTGAATTTGTCTATTTCTTCAAGCAGCCAAGGAATAAAAAATATTAAAGCGACGGTAATAACGGCTAGTATAAACAAAACTATAGCGGCGACGCCCGCCCATCTTCTAAAACCGTAGCTTTGAATTTTTACCACAAGAGGAGAAATTAAATAAGTTAAAAAAGCGGCTACTAAAAACGGCGCAAGAATAGCCCTTGCAAAATACAAAAACAAGCATATTGCAAAAAAAACTATGACCCCTATAAAAAACAGCCTGTTATTTGACGCTTCGTTTTTCATAGCATTTACTTTATGGGCGTCTTTAAAAACCCGTATTTTTTAAGAAATAAAAAAAGGGGAAATTATTAAGTTTTTTTAAACGCCTTATACTTCAACGCATTTGAGCCTGACGGAAAAAATAGCGGAAAGATTTTTCATTATTTTTAGACCGATTTTGGCGTCGTCTTCAACCATATCGTCAAACTTTACGCGGTAGACTAGGTATAGTTCGCAATTTTGCGCCGCTATAGCCGAAGAATCGTGTTTTCTGTCTTTAAACAAAGATATTTCGCCAAAGAAACTGCCCTGTCCGATTATTTTCTCATTGCCCAAACCGCTGATTTTTACCTGTCCTTCTTTTACTAGATACAAAACTTCGGCTTCCTGCTTTTCTTTATATATCCGTTCGCCTGCGATATATGTTTTTTTAAAAAGAATAAGCGCTATTTTTCTCAAAGCCTTGTCTGAAAGACCTGAAAATAAAGCGACTTTTTTTAAAAACTCAACGTCGTCTTTTAAAGATTTGTCAATAAAAATAAATTTAAATAATTTTTTTAACATGATGGCGTCTCTTAAAACCTATAATATTTTATTATTCCCCGACGAGAGAGTCGGAATTAAAAGGTCCCCAAACTTTTACGCTGCCGTCGTCGCTTGCAGACACTATGTTTTTGCCGTCGGGCGAAAACCTCAAATCGTTCACAGCTTCGCTATGTCCTATCAGAGAAAAAAGATACTCGCCGGTTAGCGCGTCCCAAAGGCGTATGTCGCTGTCTTCGCCTCCCGTAGCAAGCAGTTTGCCGTCGGGCGAAAAAGCCGCGACTTTTACCGCTATTTTATGGTTTAAAATTACGTCTTTCACAAGAGCGCCGCCTTGAAAATCCCATATAATAGCCGTTCCGTCTTCCGAAGAGGAAACGGCGCGTTTCCCAGAAGCGTCAAAAGAAACGCTTGTGACAATCCCTGTGTGGTCGCTTGCAGTTTGAACGATTTTGCCCGTTTTAGCCGACCAAACGCGCACCGTCGCGTCCTCGCCGCCTGAAATTATATAAAGACCGTTGGGGCTGAAATCCGCGTCCCTTACTATATCTTTATGCCCCGACAAAGTCATTTTGATATCAAAAGGATTTTGCGCGCCCCAAACGATTATTCTTTTGTCAGAGCCTGTGGAAACCATTCTTTTTCCGTCTGCTGAAAAATTCACGCTGTTGACGTAATGAGAATGCCCTTTTAAAGTCTTTATAATCTGGCTTTTTGTATGAGACCATAGCTTTATCGTCATGTCGTTTGACGCCGTAGCCACGACGTCTAAAACTCTGTTTACTCTGACGTAATTTATTATGTCTTTGTGCGCTTTCGGCTGAGACATTAAATTCGCGTCCGTATTAGAAGTAAGCGAAGACGACAGATACGTTAAACCCTCGCTGTTGTCTAATTTCCATTTTACGAGCCTGTTGTCGTAACCGCCCGAATAAACGTATTCCCCGTCGTTTGAAAAATCTGCGCTGTTGACGATATCGGTGTGCGCCATCAAAGTGTGCAGAAGATAGTCTTCGCAAAAAGCCGCAGACGAAAAAAACGTCAAGGAAAACGCAAAGATAAAATTCAAAAACTTCATTGTTTTGTCTCCTTTAAAATAATCTAAATTATTATATATTAATTTCTTTTCTTTGCCAAATTCAAACGGCTCATTGTCTGCGCGCGGAATTTAATACCTTTATCATTTCGTCGTTTGCGTATTTTAAAGCGTAATCATAAGGAGCAAGACCGTTTTTATCTCGCGTATTTGTTCTTGCGCCGCGTTCAACCAAAAATTTTACGCCTTCAACATTATTTTTGCGAGCCGCGGCTATTAAAGGCGATTCGCCGTTAATGTCTTTGGCGTTAATCCTTGCGCCGCCGTTTAACAAAATTTCCGCAATATCAAAGTATCCCAAACTTATAGCCGCGTTTAGAGCTTTACGCGCTTTTCTCAAGTTGATATCGGCTCCGTTTTTTATAAGTTTTGCCGCGATTTTAACGTTTCCTTTGCTTGCCGCCATAAAAAGAGGCGTGGTAAAATTATTGTCCGCCGCGTTGACGCAAGAAGAATCGTATTTCAAAATCTGTTCTACGGCTTCTTCGTTATCTCTAAAAACTTCGTATATTAAAGGAACGTCCCCGTTGACGTCTTTTGCGTTCACGTCGGCATTGTGTATGAGAGCAAGAGAGAGCAGCGCGCCGTTATTTGCCATTGAAGCGTAAAGAACGGGCGTAGACCCAAAACCGTCTTTGGCGTTGACGTCTGCTCCTTTTGACAAAAGAAAAACCGCAAACTCGTAATTTTCCGAAACGTAAGCGTTAAGCAAAGGCGTTCTTGCGTTTTTATCGGTTATTTCAAAGTCCGCTCCTTTTGCGACCAGTTCCTTACAGGCTTTTATATCGTCTACAGCGACGGCTTCTAAAACGGTAGAAGGTTTTGCTCCGTTTCGGTTCAAAAATTTTGCAAGTTCTATATTTTCGTTTTTTATAGCCGCAGATATTGCGGTAAGCCCCTGCAAAGTTTTGGCGTTTACGTCAATTTGTTTTTTTACAACTATGCTTTTAACTATTTCGCCGAGATTGTTTTCAGCCGCCATAATAAGAGCGTTTTCGCCGTTTGGAAGAGTTACGGTTAAATCGGCGTTGTTTTCTATCAGCAGTTGCGCCGTCCGAGCCATTTTTTTATTTATGGCAAGCATTAAAACGCTCATGCCCATAGTGTAGCTTTCGTTGGCGTTAGCTCCGTTTTTTATAAGGAGTTCGGCTATATTTTCGTCTCCGTTATTTACCGCCGCCATAAGAGCGGAATTGCCCGAAGAATCTTTTGCGTTAGGATTTGCGCCGCCGACAAGCAAAACGTCGGCGACTTTTGCGTCGCCGCGTTTTAGCGCGTCTATAAAATCTTTATCGGAAACTTGTCCGAAAGAAAAAGAGGCGAAAAAAGCAAAGACGAATATTAAAAATAAATTCTTCATTTTTTATTCTTATACGACGGATTTTTAAAATCGTAGCCCGCCTTTTCAACTACGGCGTATTGCC
>JAISLV010000183.1 GCA_031277075.1 Endomicrobium sp.
GTGAAAAAAGCGTTTATAGAGTTATTTGAAAAAGGGCTGATTTACAGGGGCAAACGTCTTGTCAATTGGTGTCCCCGCTGCGCAACGGCTCTTTCAGACATTGAAGTCGAATACGAAAATGAAAAAAGCAAATTGTGGCATATAAAATACCCGCTTAAAGACGCCGACGGTTTTGTAGTCGTAGCTACTACAAGACCCGAGACTATGCTTGGCGATACCGCCGTAGCCGTTCATCCTGACGACGACAGATTTGCAAATCTCATAGGAAAAACTCTCATTCTTCCTTTGGCAAAGAGAGAAATAAAAATAGTTGCGGATTTCATCGTTGAAAAGGGATTCGGTTCTGGCGCGGTAAAAGTTACTCCGGCTCACGACCCCGTTGACAATGCCATAGCTCAAAGACATAACCTTGAAGTTATAGAAATTATTGACGCTGACGGCAAAATGATTAACGTTGCGCAAAAATATCTTGGGTTGAAAGTTTTAGACGCCAGAAAAGCCGTCGCGGAGGATTTGGAAGCGGCGGGCTTTTTGGTGAAAACTGAAGATTATTCGCATTCCGTAGGCAGATGTTATAGATGTTCTACTACTATAGAGCCTTTAATGAGCGAGCAGTGGTTTTTAAGCGTCGGCGATATGTCTAAAAAAGCCGCCTGCGCCGCAAAGGAAGAGAAAATAAAGTTTTATCCGCAGTCGTGGAAGAAGCCTTATATTTTATGGCTTGAAAATTTAAAGGACTGGTGCATAAGCCGCCAGATATGGTGGGGACACAGAATTCCCGTCTATTACTGCATTGACGAAAAAGGAAATAAAAATTCCTGTCCGCCTATAGCTTCTTTTGACGCTCCAGCAGAATGCCCGAGTTGCAAAGGAACGCGCTTTACGCAGGACGAAGACGTTTTAGACACTTGGTTTTCGTCGGCATTGTGGCCTTTCAGCGTTTTTAATTGGGGGTCAGACGAAAATAACGAAGACTTAAAATATTTTTACCCGACGTCTGTTTTGGTTACAGGGCATGAAATTTTATATTTGTGGGTCGCGCGTATGGTTCAATTCGGTTTAGAGTTTATGAAAGATATTCCATATCAGCATGTTTTTATTCACGGCATAGTGCGCGATAAACACGGCAAAAAAATGTCAAAGTCGCTTGGAAACGTGATAGATCCTATAGGCGTAATGGAACAATACGGCACAGACGCTTTGCGTTTTGCTCTTGCGCAAGCAGCCGCGCCCGGAAGAGATATGCAAGTTTCAGAGGAATCGTTTTTAGCCGCGAGAAATTTTGCAAACAAAATTTGGAACGCTTCTCGTTTTATAATAATGAATTTGGAAGGAATAGAAACTCTAGACGTTAAACCGCGCCTTTTGGAACTTGCGGATTATTGGATTTTGCAGGAATTTCAAACTGCCGCTGAAAAAGTAAAAGATAATTACGAAAATTACGACATAGACGCAGCCGCAAGAGAACTTTACGATTTCTTTTGGACAAAATACTGCGACTGGTATATAGAACTTTCAAAAATCCGCATAACTTCGCAAGACGCGGATGTGAAAAAACAGGTTCTTTCCTTACTCGTATATATTTTAGAAAGATTTTTACAGCTGATTTCGCCGATAATGCCTTTTATAACCGCTGAAATTTGGGATATTATTCAAACCCGCGGCGAAAAGCGGAAATCTGAAAGCGAAAACGCGGTTATAATAGCGGAAAGTTTGCTGCTTGATACTAAAGACGCTAAAGCGCAAAGTTCGTCCGCCGTTGAAAAAATGAAATCTATACGGGAAATTATTACAAAAATAAGAACGCTGCGTTCTGAAATGAACATATCTCCCGCAGTTCAAATAGAAGCGTTTTTTAACGTTTTAGACGCGGGCAAAGAAGAGAACGCAAAAGAAAACGAAAACTATATAAAACAGCTGGCAAAAATAAGCAAAATAACTTTCGGCGTCAAAATTTCCCGTCCTAAAAATTCGGCTTTGGCGGTAGCGAGCGGTTTTGAAATATTTTTGCCGCTAGAAGGGCTTATAGACATAGAAAAAGAAAAAACCAGACTTTCAAAAGAAATGGTTCTTGCAAACGGCGAAGTTTTAAGGACAAAGCAAAAGCTTTCAAACGAAAATTTTGTAAAAAGAGCGCCCGCCGAAGAAATAGAAAAAATAAAAATCAGGTTAAACGAAGCGAATTTAAAAATAGAAAAAATCAACGAAAATTTAAAATTTCTCAGCTAATAATAGGAGTTGTAAATGTCAAAGAAAATTATTTTATGTTTGTTTGCGTTTTTTGCGTCTTGCGGATTTGCTTTTGCTTACAATTGGAACGATTTTAAGCCCGACTGGATAAACGACGGCGAATTTACCGCAGGCGTTTCTATTTCAAGTTCAATAGGCGGCGAAGGAAAACTTATAATAGACAAGCATACAGTCCGCTCTTCTACGGGATATGCGATTATGCAAAAAAAATTGGAAATAACCTCGTCTGGAGTTTTTAATATCGCTTTTGACGCTTACGGTCCAGACATTTTCATAACTTCTTGGGAAATAAAAAACGACGGGCAGCTAAACCTTGTAGGAACAAGCGTTTTTGAAAGTTCCGTTTCAATTTCAGGGAAAGGAACTCTTAATATCGGAAAAGATATTGACATTGCCTATATTTCAAGCGCAAGCATAAATCAAAACGCCGTAGTCAACGAAGGAAAATTTAAAATAGACGCGGGACTTTACAATGTTTTTACTACCACAAATAACGGACAAATTACTTTTACCGGCGGAAAAGTTATAGGCGAAATTTACGGAAACGGCTTGATAAACGTCAACGATTCTAAATATTCAAAAACTATTTTTGCAAATTCTGTTTTAGGAAACGATATAAATTTAGCTTTCGGAACTTTAAAGCTCGGTTTATATGAAGTAGAAAAAGATTCTTACACTTACGGGCGCATAGGAAACGCGTCGCAGCGGAAAAATTTTACAATGCAAGATAAAACCGTTTTTGATATGGCAAACGGCAAAGCCGGCGATATAATTTATATAGATACTTTTACCCTAAACGGTTCGGTAAAAATTAACGCCGACTTTGACCTTGCGGGACAAACTTCAGACAAAATAGATATAGCGGGTTCTGTTATCGGCGCTGGAAATGTAGACCTATCGGGCTTAAATATCGTAAGCGATTTTAGTTCTATAGGATTTTCTACAAATATAGCTTTGTTTAGCCAAGCGGCGACTGCAGACCTTGCGGGCGTAAATACAGTTTATTACAAATACCATGCCGTAGAAGGCGTTTTGCAAGTGAGCGGCTCTTATCATATTACAGACGCTGTCAACGGTTTAAATTTTAAATTGCTCAAATACGAAAGCGACCCGTTTCAAGCGGCGGTTGAAGCTTACGGCAAAAGAATGATAAGGGTTGAAAGCGACTATAATATTTCGGCAGGATATAACAATATTATTTCAACGGGCGTTTTTACCGTAATAGGCGGCGTTGACGGAGTTTCTATAAATTCAAGCAGCGAAAACCTAAAAAGTATTTTTATTTTACAAAACGCTTCAACTACTTTAAACGCGCAAGATATAGTTTTCAAAAACGGTTTTAACGACAGTTATGGCGGAGCGATTTATAATGAAGGAAAAGTCTTTTTGTCTAATGTAGTTTTTGACGCAAACGCAGTGTCCATAACTACCGATTCAGACGTTCGGGTATATGGAGGCGCGGTGTATAATGCAGCGGAACTTAAAGTAGAAAACTCGCAGTTTAGAGGCAATACTGTCTCTGCGCAAATAACAACAGGCAGTTTGTCCGCATATTCTTACGGCGGAGCCGTGTTTATCAGTTCTAATTCAAACATAATTTTTGACGCTGTCATTTTTGAAAACAACGCGGCGCAGGCAAAGAGGTCTGCCGATGAAAGCAATGTAAATTTATACGCTTACGGCGGGGCGATTTACATTGATTCTGACGGCGTAAAAACGATAGACATAGAAAATTCGGTTTTTAGAGGAAATTCCGCCGCTTCAGACAACTACTCAGGAGCTGGCTCAAGGGAGGCTAAAGGCGGCGCAATTTATAACGGTTTTGGAAACGTTTTGAATATAAAAAATTCCGTTTTCACTAATAACAGTGTTAGCGATGGAACAGGTCTTGGCGGCGCGATTTATAATGCGGGAACGCTCAACTTAATTGCCGCCGGCGGTAATGTTGAATTTACGGGAAATAAATCTGGTCAGTGGACATTTAACGCTATCCATAACAGCTCCGATACTGCGGTTATAAATTTAAACGCTTCTAACGGCGGAAAAATTATTTTTAACGACGCGATAAGCGGAAATAACGGCGTAATAAACGTAAACAGCGGTCTTGTGGAATTTAACGGCGGCGTAAGCGGAAACGATATTTTTCTAAACGCAGGAACTTTGAAATTTGGAGCGGGCAACAGCAGCGGCAACAAAAATAATTTTACGGTGTCTAGCGGAGCCGTGATTGATATGCGAAACGGTAAAGGCGACACTTTGCATTTTAATGAATTTATTGTTGCAGAAGGAACGGTGGTTTGGAAATTAGACGTAAATTTGGAAACTGGAGAATACGACAAAATAACTATCAGCAGCGCGGCTTTAGGAAACGGGAAATTTGATATTTCGCAGCTTCAAATTACTAACGAATTTACAAAAGGCTATTCGCTAGACGCAAAAATCTTGGTAAATTTATCCACGAATACGCCGTATAACGACTATATTTCAGACGTAAATTTTATTTTAGCCAAATATCATAACGATTACTTGCAAGACAGCATATACCGTATCTCTCATACGGCTGATTACGGAACTTTAAACTTTTCGCTTATCAAATATTCGTCCGACACTTTTCAAGCTATGATAATATCTACAGAATCTGCGCGCAGAATAGATATGGCGGGCGATTATTTTGCCGTAGGCGGTTTTACGTCTCTTTTAGGCGACGGCAAGCTGATAGTCAACGCAGGCACATACACTATTAACGCAAACGAAATTTCAAATGTTTTCAGCCTTAATTCAAGTTCTCAAACCCTAGAATTAAACGGCGCGATTATAATAAACGGAAAAGCGGAGCTTGGAGGCGCGATTTATAATGCTGGAAACGCCGTTATAAAGGGAACGGTTTTTGATTCAAATATAGCCGTCGCCGCTTCAACTTTAACTCTTTCTGCAGTCGGCGGCGGCGCGATTTATAATAATTCAGAAATCAGCGTATACGACGCGGTATTTAAAAATAACAAAGCCGAAGGGGAAGGCGCTTTAGGCGGAGCGATTTATAATGACGGCGGAACTGTAAATTTAATCGCCGTAAATTCAAAAGTTGAATTTACTGGCAATAAAGCAAACGGCGTTTCTAACGCCTTTACCGCAAAAAACGGCGCGATATACAATTTAACTGCCGCCGCCTACGACATTATTTTTAACGACAATATAACTTCTTACGGAGACAATAACTCAATTAATGTAAGCGCGTCGACTCAAACGGGGAAAATTGTGATTAACGCCGATATGAGCGGTTTTGGAAACTTGAATTCAAGTTCGGGCAATGCCGTCAACCTTTACGGCGGCAGCGTAAAACTCGGGGAAAACGCAAAATTTTTTACAAACGTAAATTTTAATATGCATTCTGGCGCGACGCTTGATATGTCAAATTCCAAAATGGACAATATCGCTCTTGAGGGCTTTAGTTTTAACGGCGGCGCAAACTTAATTATAGACGCCGATTTAAGAAATGCAAAAACCGATTCTCTTTTAGGCTCAAAACTTTTGGCGGACAGCTCGGGAAATTTGGTCATAAAAAATATTGTGATTTTAAACGACGCGCCGAATATTTCTAAAACTGTAGCCGCTCCTTTTGCCGACGACGCGTCTTTGTTTAACGCGATAGCGTTGTCTGACGAAGCGAGAAAAGCGATGGGTCCCGTTTTTATTTACGACGTCAGTTTAAGCGGGGGCAACTTGGTTTTTGAATACGCAAACGACTATAATCCGTCAATTTTTATAGCTCCTGTGACAATGCTCACAGGCGGATATTTGGGGCAGATAAATTCTTATAGACAGGCTTTTGAAGTTGTGGACGACAGCTATGAAAAAGAGGGCAAAAGCGGTTTGTGGGTAAAACCTTACGCTTTCAGCGAAGACATAGAATTAAATGGAAACCTCAATGTTTCAAACGAGGCTTACGGAGCTTATTTTGGCTACGACAGTAAAATGAACGATATTTATTCTTATACTATGAACTTTTCTATTTACGGTTCTTATAATACTTTGCGTCAAACATATAGCGGAACGGAAATAAATCAGGGCGGCGGAATGCTGGGCGTTTCGGCGGTATTGTATGCGGACAATTTTTTCACCGCGCTTACGGCTAATATGGGCATAATAAGCGAACACGGGCAAGGAACGACAAGCAAAGATAATTTTATGATGTACACAAAAGGCGCGGCTTTAAAGAGCGGATACAATATATTTTTTAAAGACGACGTTTGGCAATTGCAGCTGTCTTTGAGTTTTTCTATTACGTCCGTTGATATGGCGCCGTATCACAATTCTGCGGGCGTAAAAGTGTCTTGCGCAAAATTTCAGCCTTTTCATATAGAGCCTGAAGTAAAATTGATTTTAAACGCTTTTGAAAATTTCAAACTTTATGCCGACGCGGCTTTTGTAATAGGTTTGTCGCACTCTACGGAATTTACCGCAAACGATATAGTTCTGCCTGATTTTTCAATAGACCCTTACTTACAATATAGCCTTGGCGGATATAAGAGTATATCGGAAAATTTTACCGCAGGCGGCGAACTTTTTGGAAGAAGCGGCGGGCGTTCGGGTTTTGGCGGGCAGTTTACTTTGAAATTGAAACTATAACCGCTCAGAAAAAGCAAAATAACAAAATAGAAAAACAGTTTGGGAGCATAAATGCGTAAAATCAAAATTGTTAAAAATTATCTTCCGCACGCCGAAGGTTCCTGCTTATTTTCTATGGGCGAAACAAAAGTTTTATGCGCGGCAAGCGTTGAGGAAACAGTTCAGCCTTTTGTTGAAAAAAAGGGCGAAACGCACGGCTGGCTTACCGCCGAATACGCTATGCTTCCGCGTTCGTGCGACATAAGAGGGCAGCGTTCAAAACTTTCAAACGGCGGACGCGCGCAGGAAATTTCCCGTTTAATAGGGCGCGCTTTAAGGGCGAGCATAGATTTATCTAAACTTGGAAAAAGAACGATAACCATAGACTGCGACGTTATAAGAGCCGACGGCGGAACAAGAACGGCGTCTATAAACGGCGGATTTATAGCTTTGGTTTTGGCTTTAAAAACGCTTAAAAAGAAAAAATTGCTAAAAGAAATTCCTATAAAAAATTTCATCGGCGCGGTAAGCGTCGGAATTTACGACAAAGGGAAGAAAGTTTTAGATTTATCCGCAAAAGAAGACAATAACGCCGACGTTGATATGAACGTAGTAATGACAGACGACGGAAAATTTATAGAAATTCAAGGAACAGCCGAAGGCGAAACATTCTCAAAAAAAGAGCTTGACGAACTTTTACAGATGGCAGCCGAAGGCATAAAAATAATCAACGCCTGCCAAAAAAAAATCGTAGGAAAACTTGACTAAAAAATGCGCCGCAGCAGTTACTTCTCTAGTCGCCTGCCAAACTAGTTTCATCATCTGCCGGTTAGCAGTTGTTGCTTAGCTGCCTAACTTCCCGATAGATTGCGGGTCAAGCCCGCAATGACGACAACGGCTGCCTAGCTTTATAGCCGCTTTTTTCCTCTCTCGCCGTTTCTGCTAAATATCACGCCGCCGCCTTTTAAAAAATGTTTTAATTATATAAAATCTTACATAATATGAAACTTGTAAGAGTCGTTTTTGCAGCGCTTGCTTTGCCTGCGGTTTTAGCTTGCGGATACGTTTTGCTTAGAAACTTTTTATTTTTTGCAGGGTCAAGCGGAGTGGAGTACGTTCCGTTTTGGCTGGGCGCGTTTTGTTATATAGCTTTTCAAGCGGCTTTTTACAAACCTTTGCGCTTATACGTTTTCGGGCATGAGCTTACGCACGCTTTTGCAGGAATATTGAGCGGCGCAAAAATCAAAAAATTTAAAGTTGGAAAAAATTCAGGCAGCGTGGTCTTAAACAAAGACAATGTTTGGATAACGCTTGCGCCGTATTTTTTCCCTCTTTATACTTTTGCGGCGATAACAATTTATTTAACGCTCGGCTGGTTTGTAAATATCAAGCCGCTTTATCCGTATTTTCTTTTTCTTGTAGGCTTTACAGTAGCTTTTCACATCGCGCTTACCGTATATATAATAGGCATAGGTCAGTCGGATTTGAAAACTTACGGCGTATTTTTTTCTTACGTATTAATTATTTTTGTCAATATCGTAGTTTTTTCTCTTCTCATGGTCATGGCTTTTCCTAAAGAAGCCTCCGCAAACGCAATATTTTCGGGTTTGTTAGACGCGTCGGTTAACGCGTATAAATTTATTTTTTCGGGAGTTCACTTGATATGGCAGGCATTCCAAAAGACGAACTGAAAAGAAAAGGGTTTCATCTGTTGTCGCTGATTTACGTTTTCGGATATTGGTATTTTGACAAAACAATAGTAATTTGGGGCTTAGGAGCCACAATAGCCGTCGTTGGAGCGTTAGAGTTTTTAAGGTTTAACATTCCTAAAGTCAACGATTTTTTTTGCAATAATTTTAAAGGCTTTTATAGACCCGACGAAGCTAAAAAAATAAGCGGGCTTTTGGGAACGCTTTCGGGCGCGTTGATAACCGTTTTGCTGTTTTCAAACAAATATATGGTTTTTGCAAGTTTTCTTTACTTGGCTTTTGGGGATTCTTCAGCCGCTATCGTTGGAAAAACCTTAGGGAAACGCAAAACTTTTTTCGGAAAAAGCCTAGAGGGAAGTCTCGCCTGTTTTGCGGCGTGTTTTTTGTGCGGGCTTTTTATTTTCAACTGGCAATTTGCGCTGCTTGGGGCTTTTATAGCGATGATAGTAGAGGCTCTGCCTTGGAAAATTAACGATAATTTTTGGATGCAGATAATTAACGCCGCTCTTTTGACGTTTTTTTCGGGGGTTATTGCATGGGCGAAATAAACGCCGCAGTTACAGTAAAAAATCTTGTAAAAAAATACGGGGATTTCCAAGCTCTTAAAGGCATAGATTTTGACGTCGCAAAAGGCGAAATTTTTACTTTTTTAGGTCCTAACGGCGCGGGAAAAACGACGACGGTAAAAATTTTAACGGGCATTTTAAAGCCTACGTCCGGTTTTGCGCAAATTTTAGGGCTTGACGCCGTAAAAAATATCGGGGAAATAAAGAAAGAAATAGGGCTGGTGCCAGACCAGCCTTACGTTTATCCGTATCTCACGGCTTTTGAATATATGAGGATTGTCGGCGATATTTACGGCGTTCCAATTGAAAAACAAAAGCTAAAAATTCCCGAACTTTTTGAAATGTTTGATTTAAAAGACCGCAGCGGCGAAATAGTGGATTCTTTTTCGCACGGAATGAAACAAAAACTTGTAATATCTTCGGTTTTGCTTCACGAGCCGAAAATTATGTTTTTAGACGAGCCGCTTGTCGGGCTAGACCCAAAAAGCGCAAGGCTTGTAAAAGATTTGTTTAAAAAGCTCTCAGAAAACGGCGTTACAATTTTTATGTGTACGCACGTTTTAGAAATCGCTCAAAAATTGGCGTCAAGAATTTGCATAGTAAATGAAGGAAAAATTTTAGCTTTAAACTCTTTTGACAATTTGAAAAAAACGGTTTCCGAAGACGCCGATTTAGAAGCGGTATATTTGAAGCTAACCGAGAATGATGGTAAAGAACGCAGCTAAGCAGCTGGGCAGCTAGGCAACGACAAAAGGCAACGACCTAACGACAGGCAGACCCTGAAACGAGTTCAGGGTGACGGACAACTACGGCGACTAATAGCAACGCCATACTTTTGGCAATTGTCGCATGACTGTATCTTTGTCGTTGCCTAGCCGCTTAGCCGCATTTGTTGCTCTTTGTCGTTATAATTATGAAACATCTTATAAAAATTTCTTTATTATCTTTTAAAAATAAAATTTCGGCTTTAAAATTCGGCGACGATTTAAAAGCCGCGTTTTTTATTTTTATAGGGATAAATCTTGCCGTAATAATTTATTTTTCGTCTTACGCTTTTATCAGATACATAAATTCCATAGCTGTGGCGGGACCTTTAATAGTAAATAAGCTGGTCGCGCTGATTTTTCTTACGGCTTTTATGATGACGGTTTTGTCTTCGGTAATAGTCTCTTTTTCAACTTTGTATTTTGCAAAAGACGTCAAATGGCTTTTAACTTCTCCCGTAAAAACGGGCGGCGTTTTTTCTTTTAAATCTTTAAGCGCGGCTTTTTACGCTTCGTGGATGGTTTTTGCGGTTTGCGTTCCTTTTATAGCGGCTCTCGGCGCGGTAAAACACGCAAACGTTTCTTTTTATGTTTTCGGCGCAATTTTAATTGTTCCTTTTTTGGCGGGCGCAAGTTTTATCGGCTCGTCGTTTTCTGTGATAATAATGAAATTTTTTCCGACGGCAAAGGTAAGAAATTTGATTTTTGTAACGGGGGTTGTTTTTTTTACGGTTCTTTTGGTAATAGTAAGGCTTGCCCAGCCCGAGAAATTTATAAGCTCGCAAGGGTTTGAACTGCTTTCGGAGTATTTAGGATATTTAGACGCTCCTACGGCTAAATTTTTGCCGTCGTGGTGGTATGCGGCTTCGCTTCTTTCGCTTATTGGCGGACATATCTCAAAAATAATTTTTTATTTTCTGTCGCTTACGGCGTTTGCCGCGTCGTCGTTTTTCGTCCTTAAATTTTTGGCGAAACTTTTTTTTGTCGACGGCTTAAACGAAGGGCAGGCTTTTGCGCAGGTAAAAAAGAAAAAAGAAAATTTTAAACGGCGCGGCGGCGTGTTTGCGGTTTTTCAAAAAGACGTAAAAGTTTTTTTTAGGGACACAACACAATGGTCGCAGGTTTTAATTTTGGCGTCAATAATTTTAGCGTATTTGTTTAGCGTCTACAAACTGTCTTTTGAAACTTTAAAAATGCACAATACTATGTCTGTGGCAAACTGCGCTTTAGTTTGGTTTATCGCTACGGCTGCGGCTTTAAGGCTTTCTTTCCCGCTGATAAGCATTGAAGGCGAAAGTTTTTGGTTTTTGCTTTCAAGCCCGTTGAGCCGTTTAAAAATATTTTTTGAAAAAATAATTTTTGCCGCCGTTCCGGTAGTTTTTACTTCGCTTGTTTTAACGGCGGCGGCAAATAAAATGATGGCTATTTCAGCTCCCATTTTTATTTTAACGCTTGCGGCGGCGTTTTTTGTTTCGGTTCTTATAAGCTGTCTTGCCGTATCAACGGGCGCGATTTTGCCGAGATTCAATTATTCAAATATCGCGCAAATTGAATCTTCTTTGGGCGGCTTGGTTTTTATGCTTTTGTCTTTTTTTGTTATAATAATTAATATAATTTTAATTATGAGGCCTATACGGATGTTTTATATCGGTTCTTTTTCCCAAAGCGTTTTTATAAAATACGCCGTTATAATGTTTATTTTTAATTTTGCTTTGGCGGCGGTTGCTTTTTATTGCGGGTATCGCGCCCTTAAAAAACTTGAAAAATAACTCCTTTGTTTTGCTTTCGTCATTTCCGCCGCAAATCGCGTCTTATTAGCAGAAGATAAAAAATATTTGCGGCTTAAACGCCGTTTGCGCTAAACGCGAGCGTTTTTTAAGGACGTTAAAATGAAAAAAATATTATTTTTTATAGCGGCTGTTTTGTTATGGCATTCGGGCGTTTTTGCGCAGGATAAAATCTTTTACTCCTGCGGCTCTAAAGACGCTAAAAAAACCGCTCTTTCTTTTGACGACGGACCCGGAGCCTCAACGCTTCAAACTCTTGAAATTTTAAAAAAGAAAGGCGTAAAAGCGACTTTTTTTATGCTTGGAAATAATGCCGCCAAACACCCTAAACTTGCGCGCCGCGTCGCCGACGATGGTCATGAAATAGCAAATCATACCTATTCTCATATTAATTTTTATAGTTATAAAGAAGAAGACAAAAGCTCAAAAATTGAAAGCGAACTTGTAAAAAGCGACGAAGCGATTTTTAACGCTTCAGGCGTAAAACCTTATCTTGTCCGCTACCCTTACGGCTATTGCGGGCAGGACGCGCTCGACGCCGCCAAAAAAAATAATTACAAGGCGGTCAACTGGAGTTTTGGAATGGACTGGAAGGCGGGCGTGAGCGTTCAATCAATGAAAGAACAATATATAAAAGCTCTAAAGCCCGGCGTTATTTTTTTGCTACACGATTCTCCTAAAAACGCAAAAGAGCTGGGGTTCCTTGAGGACTTGATAGACGATATAATAAAAGAAAAATACGAAATAGTAACGGTAGGCGAGCTTTTGGGATTGTCTAAACAAAATTCCGACGAGCCGAAAAAAGAAATTATTTTGGAGGAACAATGGCAAACATTTTAATTTTGTCGGTTGAAAGCAGAAATAAAGACGCTCTTAAGGTTCAGCAAGTTTTAAGCAAGGCGGGCTGCATAATAAAAACAAGGCTTGGCATACACGAAGCGAGCGAAGATTCCTGTTCCGACAAAGGTCTGATAATTTTAGAGCTTGCGGGAAAACCCTCCGAGATAAAAAGTTTAATATCAAAAATCGACGCGATAAAAAGCGTAAAAACGAAATTTGTAAAGATTTAAAAGACGGCTAGCGGCGAAGCGTACAAAGGGCAGACGCCTGTTAGAGACGCCCTAAATATAATAAGCGGGAGAAAAGGCGGTTTATGAGCAGATTTTTTACAGTTTTGACGATTTTGTTTGTTTCGGTTTTTGTCTGCGCGCATTTGTATGCCCAAGACAAATATAAGCCGTTGACAAAAGACTTTGAACAAGCTGTAATTGACGGTAATTTTGAAGACGTAAAGTATTATTTAAATAAAGCGGGAACCGATTTTTCTAAAAGACAAAAACTTTTAAATATGAAATTCAAAAATAAATCGTTTGCGCTTATGACCGCCGCAAAGGCTGGAAATTACGATATTGTAAAATTTTTGATTTCTAACGGGGCTGACGTAAACGCAAGCTCGGATAAAGATTTCGCTTTTTCGGCTGCGTTGTCTGGCGGCAATAAAGATATTGTCAAACTTTTTACGGATACGGGCAGACTTAAAGACGACGTTATACGTTCGGCTTTAACGCGCGTTGCGGAAATTAAAGGCAGCCTTGAAAAAATAAAAATCGCGCAAACTCTGCCGGGCGGCATTAATCGGTATACGCCGTATATATTGAGCGCAGCCGCAAAGTCTGCGGATAAAGAAGTTATTGAATACGCGCTGTCAAACGGCGCGGATTTGAACGATAAAATATACGAGGAGATTTTGACGCGTCCGTATAAAGGCTTAATTTCCGCGTCGGGCAATAAGGAGTTTGTCGAATATATATTGTCTGACGGCGTAAATTTAAACGACGAATTCAGCGGCGGCGTATTGACGTATCCTATCGCAGAAGCCGTTTGCGCAAGCTATGAGGGAAAAGATAAAATAGAAATAATAAACTATTTGCGTTCAAAAGGCGCAGATATTTTCGCCGCGGCTTATCCGCTTATGATATATTCCGTAAAAAGCGACGACGCCGAGCTTTTAAAATATTTGGTTTTAAATAAAATAGACCCGAATATTTCAGGGCGCAGCGGAACGCCTTTTACAGCCGCGATTTTATACGGGAAAAAAAATAGTTTTCAGTATTTTGTTGAAAACGGCGCCGACGTCAACGCGGCGTTTCCGATGGTTTTCAAAACGATAAAAGACGATAATTCCCCAGAAACTGAACGCGAAGCCAAAGCAAGCGAACTTATTGAGAAATTTGACGCGCATAACGCCAGACTTGTTTTAATAAACGGTTATGCGAACGCTCTGCACGGCATGACGCCTTTAATGCTTGCTGTTTATAAGGGGGAGTTTGAGATGGCGAAAACTCTTATAGAAAACGGCGCGGACGTAGACGCGTTCACTTTGTCGGGGCTTACTCCTTTGTGTTTTGCGGCTATAGTCAAAGACGCCAAAACCGCGAAATATCTTATAGAAAAAGGGGCGGATATAAATTTAAAAAATGAAAAAGGGCAGTCTCCGCTGCTCTTTGCTTCTTCAAATAACGATTTTGATATGGTTAAGCTGTTGGTTGAAAACGGCGCGGATATTTCAGTAAAAGATAAAAAGGGCGTTTCGGCGCATAAAATTACAAAATCAAAAGAAATACAAAATTATTTAAAAGATAAGGGCGTTTCTAAAAAATCCGATTTATAATGCTTGCCAATAATTATCTTTGCGTTTGTGTTTTAAAATTTCACATCTTTTCTATATTTTTTCTATGGTCAAATATATGTATTTGCTATATAATGTATTGCATATC
>JAISLV010000175.1 GCA_031277075.1 Endomicrobium sp.
AATAAAATCTGAAACTTTTTCCACGTTAATAATGCCGCCGCAGTTTTGTTTTTGCAAAACTTGAGAATTTATAGGATTTTCGGCTTTTGTATTCATTACCATAAACTCGTCTGAAAGACGCATATCGTATCCGTAAGAAGAAGTTCCAAAAGATATAACTCCTTTTGCGTCTGCTTGCTTTACTTGAGACGGCTCAAAAGGCTCTATGATTTTTTTCTCTAAAGCGTTTTTGATAATCCACTTATCGTTTTTGACCATTAGAAATCCTATTAAAACATTATGATAACGAATTTGTAATTTGCTAAATTGCGGCGGACGCCTTTTGGCTGGCGTTTGGCGCGTATTATAAGCCCGGAATTTTCATTCCTGCAGTTAAACTCTTGGCTTCTTCAGCCATTACTTTTTGAGCTTTTTCGCCCGCTTTTTGAAAGGCTTCTAAAACTATTTTTTCAATTTTCTCTTTATTTTCTTTTAACAAATCCTGCGGTAGTTCAAGCGATAAAAATTCGGTCTTTGCGTTGACTTTTATTTTTATGCCTTTGTGCTCAAAATCAAACATGTTTGCTTTCAGTTTTTTTTCCATCTCGTTGAATTTGCTTCTCATAGACATAGCTTCTTTTGCCGCTTTAAACAGTTCCATCTTTTTTCTCCTTAAGTATTTTTTTGTCCCTCATAATTAAAATTCTCACAAAAAGCCCAAACGCCGCCCACACGCCTATAAGCGTAAAAGATAAAATCTTTGAAAACTCTTTATAAAGGCAATAAACTCCCAACGCCCCGCACACCGTTGAAATTAAAAACAAATACTTATACGCTGACGCTTTATTTTCCAATTTCATAATCTTTTTTCCTTTTGGCGATAAATTTATAAATTAAAAAATTAACGGCTAGCAAAACTAAAGTTATTACAAGCATTTTTATTCCTCCACCGCGTTTAAAAAGCTCGCCGAAAGTTATAACCTCAATTAAAGAAACTACGTATAAAGCAAGTTTGATTTTTATTAAAATATTCATAATTTTATTTTATATTTTTAACCAAAACGGCTCTATTGAGAAGAGAGCCTTTGTCGGAAGCGTCGCCCAAATTCATTGACGTTATCGCCACTCTGTTTATCAAATAAGTTTTTGATTCTTTTTCCGTGTCTTCGCCGTAACCCCATATTGAATGTATTATGTAAGGTTTCTGCGCTTCATGCCCCGCATACAGCATTATATGACCGGGAAAATATATAAGAGCTATCGCAGGCTCGGCGTTTTTTATAATTCTTTGCGCTCTGACATATTCGGGCTCGCCTGTCTCAAAACTTCCTGCAAAAATTCCCACTTGGCTTTGTCCTGTGGAATTTCTAGGCATTACTATGCCAAAACACGCAAAAATCTGCCTGATAAAACTAGAACAGTCTTGCTCGCCGTTCATACCGCCCCAGCCGTAAGGCGAATTTAAATGCTTAAACGCCTGATTTAAAACGTTCCTCTGCGTATATTTCATATAACCTATTGAAACGTCCGCCAAACGCATATACGCTTTACTAAACCCTAAAGTATTGTCAGTTTTTGCAATAGGTATTCTTATTTCAACAGTATCGCCCTCTACGTTTCCTAAAGGAAGAGCCGCGCCCATTTTAACATAGTCAAAAAAATCCGTCATTTCGGCGTCTTTATAGATGTCTGAATTTGGCGATATTGTCACTATCAGCTTATCCCAGCGTTTATAATCTTTTATGACGTCTTGCTTGCAAAAAGCAAAAGAATCTTTGCTAAGCCAGCCTTCGGCTATTTCAGAAATTACGTAATGCCACTGCTTGTCTTTTGTTGAATATATTACGGCAATAGGCGACGCTATGTCAAGCTGAGTGATTTGCATTCTGTCTAAATCAAGCGTGTCAAGCGAAGAAAATAATTTTTCCGTAGTCGGAAAAACGCGGAGTTCGGCGTATTTTACCGTCATAGCAAACTTTACGTCTATAGTTTTGTCAAATTGTCCGTAGTCAATATTTTTTTCCATATTTTCAAAAAAATCAATTCCTACGGGAACGCCTGAATATCCGTCAAAATATTTTGAAAACATATTGAGATGTTTTTTGTGGATAGCCGACGCGCTTTTTCTGTAATACTTTGACGGAAAATAACGCAAATCGGCGATAAACGCGCTTTTTCCGACGGTTTTTGAGTTGAGAGCTTCTATTTCTTTTTCATTAAGTATTACTTTATCGGGAGTTTTTAGTTTTGAAATCCAATACCCCGGACTTTTCATAATTCTATCTACGTCTTGAAATGCCGTAGGCGCGGGCGAAACCGTAATATTTTTTCCGGCTGCGTCTTTTAGAGAACCGCTAAGACCTCCGCCTGAAGCGCAGGAAAACAAAAAAACCGTTAAAAACGGCAAAAAAATTATATTCTTCATAATTTTCTTAAAGTCCCGGATATTATCTTTTCAATTTGTTTTTCGGTTTTTAAAAGCAGCGCGCCCGTTTCGTCAACCCCTAAATTAATTCCTTTTATTATATCAAATCCTGCGTCAATAAAAATCGCCTCGTTTATATACGCGCAATTGTCATTGTATTCTTTACAAAATCTGCTAAACCCGTATTTAAAAAATTCTCCGCAGACTTTGTCTATTTCCGTTAAAATATCGGCAAGAAGTTCGGCTCTGCAAACGTCAATATTTAAAATATCTTTTAAAACCGCGCCGTCATTTTTAAGCTCTTTAGGCAAATCGTTTGAAACGTTTATCCCAACGCCTGCGGCAATCCAATTAACCGCGCAGTCTTCAGCCGACATTTCCGTAATAATTCCGCAAAGTTTTTTACCGTCCGCTAAAATATCGTTAGGCCATTTTATTTTTGAATTTAAATTGTATTTTCTTTTTAAAACGCGGTTAATCGCAACGCTTATTATTAAGGCTATTTTGGGCGCGTCGTTAGGCGCAATTTTAGGCTTTAACAAAAAAGAAAACCACAAGCCGCCTTTGTTTGAACTCCAGCCGCTTTTTCTTCTGCCGTATCCTTGCGTTTGTTCCTGCGCGCAAATTACAAGCCCGTTTTGCGCAGTTTCGGCAAGGCTTTTTATTTTTGTTTGGGTAGAGTTGATTTTTGAATAACAGATTATTTTTTCGGCAATTGCAGGAAGTTTTTTAAAAAAAGATTTTATTTCGTTTTCGTTTAAGACGTCGGCTTCTTTTACAAGCGTATAGCCTTTTTTTGAAGACGAAATAACGTATCCGTTTTTTCTTAAAACGTTGATTTGTTTATGGACGGCGGCTCTAGAAACGTTTAATAGCAAAGCTATTTTTGTTCCCGGCACGCAAACTCCGCGTGAAAGCGTTTCAAGTATATGCATTACTTTATTGTTATTTCCAAAGTGATGTCTAAAGCCGGCGCGGAATGCGTTATCATTCCTACAGAAATTCTGTCCGCTCCGAGCTTTGAAAGTTTTTTTACGGTTTTAAGGTTGACGCCGCCTGAAATTTCTATTTCGGGCTTATAGCCGTTTATAGAATTTTCTCTTATCAGAGCTATCATCTTTTTTGTGTTTGAAACGCCCGTATTGTCAAGCATTATCACATCGGCTTTAGCCTCTAGCGAATGTTTTACCTGATTTATATTTTCGCATTCAATTTCAACTGGAATACTCTTATATTTTTTCTTAAATTTTTTGACTTTATCAGCTAAATTTTCAGAAAGGGATATATGATTGTCTTTCACTAAAACCATCTCGCTCAAATCGTTTCTGTGATTTGTCCCGCCGCCGCAGACAACAGCGTATTTGGCAAGCTCTCTGTAGCCGGGCAGCGTTTTTCTTGTATCGTAAATTTTTGTTTTTGAACCTTCGGCAAGTTTTACAAATTCGTTTGTAAGAGTTGAAATCCCAGACAGGTTTTGAATAAAGTTTAAAGCCGTTCTCTCGCCTGAAAGAATAGCGCAGGCGTTTCCAGTTACTTCTAGTATTTTGTCGCCTTTTTTAAGGAAAGCTCCGTCTTTTAATTTAAGCGAAACTCTGCATTTTTTGTCTATAGTTTTATAAACTTTCTCAAAAATGCGCGTTCCGCACAAAACGCCGGGCTTATTGGCGATTAAAACCGCTTTAGCGGTTTTATCTTTGCCCACAAATTCTTTGGTAGTAATATCGTTAAAAACTTTATCTTCGCGCAAAGCAATATCTATAAGCGTTTTTATATTCATAATGTTTGTGATTTTATAAAAAAATCATATATTTTTCAATGATAATTACTAGAAACGACGGCAAATGTCTTGTCTGATACGCCGCAAAAATATTTGGATGAAATTTTTAGATTTTTATTTTTCTAAGCCGCAAGGCGTTTGTTACGACAAACAGAGAAGACAAACTCATAGCCGCGGCGGCAAATGCGGGACTCAGCTTTAACCCGAAAGAATAATAAAACGCCCCCGCCGCCAAAGGAATAGCGCACACATTATAAAAAAACGCCCAAAACAAATTTTGTTTTATATTTCTTATTGTCAACGCCGAGAGTTTAAAAGCCTTTACGGCGTCTTGCAAATCGTCTTTCATCAGCACAATATCCGCGCTTTCCATAGCTATATCCGCGCCTGCGCCCAAAGCTATTCCAACATCCGCTCTTTCTAATGCCGGCGCGTCGTTTATACCGTCGCCTATCATCGTTACTTTTTTACCTTTGCGCTGAAACTCTCTTACTATTTGCTCTTTACCGTCTGGCAAAACTTCAGATATTACCGTTTCTATGCCTGCCTGCGCGGCGATTTTGTTTGCCGTTTTGGCGTTATCGCCCGTCAAAAGAACAATGTTTAGCCCCATTTTTCTCATAACTTCAACGGCTTTTAGCGCGTTTTCTTTTATAATGTCCGATAAAACTATGACGCCGATAAATTTTCCGTCGGAAGCAAAATAAACGGGAATTTCCGAGCCTCCGTATTCTCTAATTGCGATATTTTCGCCGACCATAAATTTTTTATTGCCCGCTATTACAGTATGTCCGTTAATTTCGGCTTTTATTCCGCCGCCTTGTATTTGTTTAAAATTTTTCGCTTCGGAAAATTCTGCTTTTTCATTTTTCGCTTTTTCAACTATAGCTTTTGCAAACGGATGCCCCGAAAGATTTTCAATAGAAGCGGCAAGAGCGAGAAAATCGTT
The DNA here is from genome assembly GCA_031277075.1 of Endomicrobium sp. Lineage (GTDB taxonomy): Bacteria > Elusimicrobiota > Endomicrobiia > Endomicrobiales > Endomicrobiaceae > JAISLV01. The sequence continues at coordinate 5,131 of JAISLV010000175.1, forward strand.
TTGAGAAAAATTTTCAACGGGCAAAATATCTGCAACCAAAGGTTTTCCTACGGTAAGAGTTCCCGTTTTATCAAGTATAACGGTATCGGTTTTAGACAAAATTTCTAAAGTTTCGGCGTCTTTAAAAAGCAGTCCG
>JAISLV010000020.1 GCA_031277075.1 Endomicrobium sp.
CCTTCATAAAATGTCAATCAATACTGCAGTGCCTCCACCTTACCGTTCCCATACAGAAGAAGCATCAACAGAAAAGTTATTGTTACAAACACAAATTCATCAACTTTTTGCAGTAATGATGTGAATTTAAATAAGAATATAAGAACTTCAGTGTAGAAGCAGAAGCAGAAATTGAAGTTGACCCAAGAATGTTGGAAGAATACCAATAAGAGGAAAATAAATTTAAAAAAAGAAACTGATGGAAGGAAAAATATTGACGGAATAAATTATTCTACAGCCGCAAAAAACCTAAATATTACAAAATATAAAGCGGAACAATACATATCTATTTTAGACAAGGCTTTTATTTTACAAGTTGTTTTCCCAGAGGGTTCAAACGTGTTAAAAGAGCCAAAAATTTTGCTTTCGCCGCCGTATAGGCTTTTGTATAACGATTTTGATTTATGTATAGGAGCTTTGAGAGAAGATTTTTTTGTCCAAAATTGCAGAATTTTAAATAAAAATATTAAATATTTAAAATCTACGACGGGTTCTAAAACCCCAGACTATATTATCGCAGGTGACGACATAGTAGTAGAGATAGGCGGCAAAGGCAAAGGAAGAACGCAGTTTAAAGGTTATAAGGCGGGCAAAAAGATTATACTTGCAGATTCCTATAATAATAATTCGGCGGACAAAAAACCGCTTTTTGCTTTTGGTTTTGTTTTATAATGGGTGTCTCTAAAAACCAATAATGCCCGTAATTGCCGTGAATTTTGCGGCAGTGCAAAGAAGAAAACGAAGGGCGTCCTAAGAGCAAGGACGGACAAATTTTCTGATGCCCAAATGCCTTGAGAGACAACATCTCTCAAGGCGCAGGCTTTGACGGGCATTAGGGTTTTTAGAGACGCCCATTATTAAATAAGGGATAAACAAAATGGAAAATACGGATTTTGAGCAGTTTATCGGGTCTTTTTCTTTTGACCAAAGGCTTTGCGTTGCCGATATCACGGGGTCTGCCGCACATGTCAAAATGCTTGTGAAACAAAAAATATTGACTTCTTCAGACGGCAAGAAAATAATATCAGGTTTAAATTCAATTTTAAAAGACATTTCAAAAGGCTGGAAATTGCCCAAAGAAGAAGACATACATTATGCCGTAGAAAAAGAGCTTATAAGGCGCATAGGCGCAGTCGGCGGAAAAATGCACACCGCAAGAAGCAGAAACGACCAAGTCGCAACCGACCTGCGCATTTATTTAAGACAAGAAACAAACGCAATATTAGAGTTAATACGCAGATTTCAAAAAGCGCTGCTTGAAAAAGCGCAAAAAAATACAGACGTCATAATGCCTAGTTTTACGCATTTGCAGCCCGCGCAGCCCGTATTGGCTTCTCATTATCTTTTAGCTTACGCTTTTATGTTTCAAAGAGACCGAGAGCGTTTTATAGATTGCAAAAAAAGGATAAACGTTTCGCCTTTAGGCAGCGCGGCTTTAGCAGGCACTTCTTTTAAAATTGACAGAAGATACAGCGCAAAACTTTTAGGTTTTGAAAATATTTGCGAAAATTCGCTTGACGGCGTAAGCGACAGAGATTTTGCGGCGGAATTTTTGTTTTGCTGCTCTACAGCCGCCGTCCATCTTACGCGTTTTTGCGAAGAAATAATTTTGTGGTTAAACCCGGAATTTGCCTATATAAAAATAGGCGATAAATTTACTTCAGGCTCTTCTATAATGCCGCAGAAAAGAAACCCCGACTGCGCGGAAGTTATAAGGGGCAAAGCCGGCAGAATTTTTGGAGATTTATTCGCTCTTCTTACTATAGTAAAATCGCTCCCGCTTGCTTACAATAGAGATTTGCAAGAAGACAAACCGCCGGTTTTTGACGCAGTAGACAATATAAAACTCTGCCTTGAAGTCGCGCGCGAAATGACTGAAAGTTTGGAATTTATTAAAGAAAACGCTTTAAAAAGCGCGCGCAAAGGTTTTGTGGAAGCTACCGAAATTGCCGATTATCTTGCCAGAAAAAACGTTCCTTTTAGAACGGCGCACGCCGTAGTAAAACAAATTGTCTCTTACGCTTTAAAAAATTCAAAAACTTTAGACGAGCTTACCCTTGAGGAGTATAAAAAGTTTTCGAAAGAAATAGAAAAAGACATTTATAAACGTATTGACGTAAAAAATATAATCGCCGAAAAAACTTCTTACGGAGGGACGTCTCTAAAATCGTCGCTTAAACAAATTGAAATTTTAGAGAGTTTACTAAAATGAAAACGACAAAATATCAGTCTATCAGCCGGATGAACGCGTTAAAAAATAAAAATCCTGTTTTTCCCGTAAAAACGCAGCCGCGCCTTTATGGTTTTTTGAAATTTTTGAAGGTTACCGTCTTTACGTTGGCAGTTTTAATTTCAACGCAAAACTTTGCTTTAGCTGAAGGGTTTGAAAAAACCCTTACGCTGGATTTAAGCGTTAAAACGGCTCTTTCTATAAACCCCGACGTTTTGATAAACGAACAAAAAATGGAATTTGCAAGGCAGAGAATTTACGAAGCCCGCGCTTTGTATTTCCCAAAAATATATCTCAACCTGAACTTTTCAAAGTTCAACAATACCTCGCCTATGGTTTTACCCGAAGATATAACGGGAACGCCCGTCTATCTCCCCGCAGGCATTAAAGATATTTATTATGCCACAAGAGTTTCCGCTTGGCAAAATATATACGCGGGCGGCAGAGTAAAAACCACAAATAAACTTGCAAAAATCAATATGGATAAAACTAAAAACGAAGCTGACATAGTAAAAATTAAAGTAATAAACAATGTCAAGCGCGCTTTTAACGCCTGTCTGTATTATAAAGAAAAAACTAAATTTTATGAAAAGGCGTCCGCTAAAATAAAAAGCGTAGAATTAGAAAGAAAACTTGCCGCGTCAAAGTTTTACTACAATAAAGAGCTTTTAACTTTGCTTAGCGCAATCGGTTTAGAATTAAACGCCATAGTAGACGTTTCAGGCGAGTTTAAGCCGCGCGTAAGGAATTTTGACATTTCGCGCTGCATGCTGCTTGCTTATCAATTTAAACCTGAAATGCAGGCTACCCAGCAGCAGGAAAGTTCCGACGCGCTGATAGTAAATCTTTTGTCTATGCAGCAGTATCCTACGGTCTATGTGGGCGCGTCGCAAGAATGGACGGGCGACCAAATTATCGGCGACGACAGCAATTGGTATGTGTCTTTAAACGTAAACATTCCCGTATTTGACGGCGGAGGAACTTTTGCAAGAATTAAGCAGGGCAAAATCAATATGCGGGAAGCCTCTTTAAAGAGGTCTAAACGCGAAGACGAAATCAGACTAAACATAAACAAAGCCTTAATAGAGTATAATTTTTGGAAAGAACAAGCCGCAAACATTTCCAAAAATCCTTCCGAATATACGGAAACCGACCTTGACATTATCAACAGCCTTAACAACAGCTATTACGCTTTAGAGCTTGCGGTAGGCGTTGAACTTGATTCTTATTGATTTTAAACGACAATGAAAAATTTTATTTTCGCTTTAATCATTCTTTCCCTGCTTTGCTCAAACGCGTTTTCTGTTACGCCGCAAGATTTTAACGAAGACGAATTTCTTATCAACTTTTACTGGGAAAAAATATCGGCGCTTCCCGCGGGCAAACGTCCTAAAACCGCGCTCGTTTTGGGCGGCGGGGGAGCGCGCGGTTTTGCGCATATAGGAGTGTTTAGAGTTTTGAAAGAAGAAGATATTCCCGTTGATTTGGTGGTCGGCACAAGCATGGGTTCTATAGCGGGCGCGTTTTATTGCGCCGACGTTTCTTTAGACAAAGTTGAAGAGCTTGCAAAAACTATCAATTGGAACAAAGTGTCAAATTTCGGAGTTCCGTCTCTTGTAGAAATGATTGTAAGCGAAAAACTGCTTTCAAACGAAAAAATAGAAAAATTCATTTCAGAAGCGATAGGCGGCGTGCGTTTTGAACAGCTTAAAGTCCCGCTTGTGTGCGTCGCTACAGACTTAAATACCGGCGAACGGATTTTATTGAGAGACGGAAGCGTAGCTTTTGCCGTAAGGGCAAGTTCTACGCTGCCGGGAATTTTTAAGCCCGTAGAATACAGGCAGCGTTATCTTATTGACGGCGGTCTTTCTGAAAACGTTCCCGTAAACGTGGCGAAACTTTTTGACCCCGACGTAGTAATTGCCGTCGCAGTTTCCGCAGACATTACAAAAAACGATACGGGCAATGTGTTTACTATTCTTATGCAGTCAATTTATATACAAGGCAGAGCTTTAGACGAAGAACATCTGCGCTCTGCCGACGTGGTAATACGCCCTAAAGTCAACGAAATATCGGCTGTGGACATAAAAGACGCAAGCAAAACCATAGAAAAAGGTTTTGTAGCGGCAAAAGAGGCGATTAAAACTATTAAAACCGCCGTAATAAACAAGACAGAGGAGAAATATCTGTTTGAATAAGCCGTTTTTTACTTTTACCATCTTAATATTGTTTTGCGCTTGCGCGGCTTTTGCAGGAACGGACATTGAAATTTACTCGCAAAGCGCGCCTGTAAAAAACAAAAATGCAAAAATTGACGCTTTAGAAAAACGCGCCGACATGCTTGTTGAAGACGGACAGTATTTGCAGGCGGAAAATATTTATAAAGAATTGGCAAATCAAAAAACGTCAAAAAAGAAAAAATTTATTTACAATATAAAACTCGGCGATTTAGCGGAACTTGGCGGCAATTACAGTTTGAGTTTAGACTATTATAAAAAAGCTGAAAATTTATACAAAAAAAATATAGACGTAAAATATAAAATAGGCGACATTCTTTTTAAAAGTAATTTATACACTCTTTCAGAAAACGCTTTTCTTGACGCTTTAGATATAGACAAAAATTCAAATTATGCAAAAATGAGGCTTGGGGATATTTACTTTTCTCAAAATTTATACCAAAAAGCGCTAGAACGCTACGCTTCTATAGACGCGTATTATTATACCGCGCAGATAGTAAGCAATACGGCTGAATGTTATAAAAGCGCGGGGAAAATAGACGAGGCTTTAAAAGCCGCCAACGATTTTTTAATTTCAAACGAAAGTCCGCAAATTTATTTTTTGTCGGCGGTATTGTATGCTGATAAAAAAATGTATAAAGAAGCCGAAGAACAATTTTTGCGCGTCGTAACCCTTGCGCCCGAAAATTTTGCCGCGCGCGTCTATTTGGCGGGAATATATTTAAACGACGGGGATATGGATAAAGCGCAAGAAAATTTAGACAGCGCATACAAGCTGAACTCGTCTTATTGCGCTATAGACTTGCTCTATGCGCAAATAGCCTGCAAAAAAGGGAAACTCTACGACGCCCGCAGATACGCCCACAGCGCTTATATGAAAGCAAAAAGCGATTTCTCAAAAGAGCAGGCGCAAAAACTGATAAATTTTTTAAAAGATAAGAAAACTTTAAAAAACTAAAAAAGAAATAGAATTGTAAAAACGGAATTTGATATTTCTCTTCTTTGACAGTTTTAGGAGCTATTTGATAATATATTACGAATATTATAAAGCGGGGAAAAGAATGCTTAAATTTAAAAACGGCGATTTATACATTGAAGACGTAAAATTTTCAAATATCGCAAAAGAGTTTGGAACGGCGGTCTATGTCTATTCAAAAAATCAAATAATTAAAAATTACGACGCGTATAAATCAGTTTTTTCAAAAAACGAAGGGCTTATATGTTTTGCCTGTAAAACAAATTCAAACGCGGGCGTTTTAAAAATTTTATCGGCTTTGGGCGCGGGCGCAGACACTACTTCGGGCGGGGAAATTTACCGCTGTTTAAAAGCGGGATTTGACCCTTCTAAAATAGTCTATGCGGGCGTCGGAAAAACAAGCCAAGAAATTGAATACGCGTTAAAAAGCAAAATTTTAATGTTTAACGTTGAATCTATTGAAGAGCTTGACGCAATAGATAAAATCGCGGGAAAACTGAAAGTTAAGGCAAAAATCGCTTTTAGAGTAAACCCCGACGTAGACCCAGACACGCATTCGCATATAGTTACTGGGAAAAAAGGCTCAAAGTTCGGCATAGCTTACGAAGACGCCATATCTGCGTATATGTATGCAAAAAAGAAAAAAAATATTGTTATTTCGGGCGTTCACAGCCATATAGGCTCGCAGATTTTAGACGCCGCGCCTTTTGCTTTAGCGGCTAAAAAGATTAAAAAAATTGTAGACGAAATTGAAAAAAACGGAGTAAAAATAGAATACGTAAACAGCGGCGGCGGACTTGGCGTAAAATATGAGAAAAGTCAAAAAGCTCTTTTTCCAAAGCAAATTGCCGACGTTATTTTCCCTTTATACAAAGATAAAAAATTTATTTTTGAGCCGGGTCGCTCAATAATTGCAAACGCTGGACATCTGCTTTGCAAAGTTGTCTACAGAAAAACGTCGGGTGGAAAAAGTTTTTTAATTACCGACGCTGGAATGAACGATTTAATAAGACCCGCTTTCTACGAGGCTTATCACGAGATAATTGCGGTTAAAAGAAATAAGGCGAAAAAAGTTAAAACAGACGTCGTAGGTCCTATATGCGAATCGTCAGATTTTATGGGCAAAGACCGCATGCTGCCGATTTTAAAACAAGACGCGCTTTTGCTTGTAACCTGCGCGGGCGCTTACGGCGCGGCAATGTCTTCGCAATATAACTCAAGACCTCTTTTGCCTGAAGTTCTAGTAGAAGGACGCAAAGTTTCATTGATAAGAAAAAGAGCAGGCTACGAAGACCTAATATTAAACGAAGCATAAAACAGCCCTGCCGCTGTCATTGCAGTTGTCGTTGTCTTTTGATTTTCCGTCACCCTGAACTAGTTTCAGGGTCTGCCTTTTTTCGTGTTTTTTCAGTGTCTGTAGTCGTCAGCCGTTGCAGTTGCCTAGCTGCATAGCCGCTTAGCTGCCCAGCTGCTTTATCTGTTGTCATTGCAGTTGCCTTTTCCTTTTCCGTCACCCTGAACTAGTTTCAGGGTCTGCCTTTTTTCGTATTTTTTTAGTGTCTGTAGTTGTTATCCGTTGCATAGCCGCTTAGCTGTCCAGCCGCTTTATCAAAGGAGTCTCAATGCAAATAAATTTTTCTAAACTTACCGCAGCAGGAAACGATTTTGTTTTAATAGACAATAGAACAAATATTATATCCGCCGACAAATATCAAAGTTTGGCGAAAAAACTTTGCGATAGAAAGTATTCCATAGGCGCAGACGGCTTGATTTTTCTTGAGAAAAGCGACAAGAGCGACTTTAAAATGAAATATTTTAATTCCGACGGTTCGCATGCGGCAATGTGCGGAAACGGCGGGCGTTCAATAGCGAAATTCGCTTATTGTCTGGGCGCGGCAAAAGAGAAAATGGTTTTTGAAACCGACGCGGGCATTATTAACGCCGAAATTACTGGAAAAGACAGGGTAAAACTTGACTTATACGACCCTTGCGATTTAAGAACAAATTTAAAAATTGACGCGGACGATAAAATTTTTGACGCCGACTTTATAAATACGGGCGTTCCTCACGCGGTTATTTTTGTAGACGATATAGAAAAAATAGACGCGTTTAAATACGGACGCATTGTCAGATTTCATAAAGCGTTTGTTCCTTCAGGCGCGAACGTAAATTTTGTGAAAGTTTTAGACGGCAAAACGATTTTAGCGCGCACTTACGAACGCGGCGTAGAGGGCGAAACTCTAGCCTGCGGAACCGGAATTACGGCGTCGGCGATAATAGCCGGCGTTAAAGGTTTTGCAAAGCCGCCTGTCCGCGTTATCGCAAGAGGCGGCGACGAGTTGAACGTTTCGTATAAATACGACGGGCAAACTATAACAAACGTAGTTTTAGAAGGACCTGCGTTGATAACTTTTGAAGGGAAAGTAGAAATATAAAAATAGACGCATAGATACGGCGATAACGTCAAAACGCCGCGCGTTTTTATGTTTTATTAAATCTTTGCGTCATAGGAGATGTTATGTTTAGCGGAGTTTATACTGCGTTAATTACGCCGTTTAAAGACGGGAAAATTGATTACGAAGCGTTAAGCGGGCTTATTGAAAACCAATATAAAGCCGGCGTCGACGGGATTGTCCCTTGCGGAAGCACGGGAGAATCTTCTACTTTATCGCACGAAGAACACGAAGCCGTTATAGCGTTTTGCGTAAAAGCCGCAAAAGGCAAAATGAAGATTTTGGCGGGAACAGGCTCAAATTCTACAACCGAAGCTATACGTCTTACGAAGTCGGCAAAAGAAGCGGGTTGCGACGGCGCGCTGGTTATTTCTCCGTATTACAATAAGCCCACGCAAAAAGGTCTCTATCTTCACTTTAAAGCCGTAGCCGACGCCGTAGACATTCCCATAGTTCTTTACAATATAGCGGGAAGAACGGGAGTTAATATAATGCCTGAAACTATGGCTGAACTCGCCAAAGACTGCAAAAATATTATAGGAGTAAAAGAGGCGTCGGGTTCGTTAGAACAAATGGGACGCATAAAATCTCTAATACCAAATTTTGAGCTTATTTCCGGCGACGACGCGCTCACTTTACCTTTGCTTTCAATAGGCGGCTGCGGCGTAATTTCGGTAATTACAAATATAGTCCCAAAAGAAATAGTATCTTTAGTAAAAGCTTTCAACGACGGCAATCTTTCAGAAGCGCAAAAAGTTCATTACAAACTGTTTGCGCTTATAAAAACAATGTTTATTGAAACAAATCCTATCCCTGTAAAAACCGCGGCGGGTATTTTAGGTTTATGCTCGGGCGATTTAAGACTTCCTATGTGCGAAATGGAAGAAGCAAACAAATTAAAACTTGAAAAAGCGTTAAAAGATTTTGGGTTGATAAAATAATAAAAACTAATTGCCATTGCCGCTATGATAACGACAAAGGTAAAGGGAAAACCCTTTGCCTTTGTCGTTAAATTCCTTTCGCTTTGCCCTCTCTGGCAGCGCGCTCACATCTTGCAAGCATTCGCAGCTTGCGTTTCCCATTACAGAACAGGCTCTTACCTGATTATTTGCTTATTTACACTATCGTTTTTAATAATGGTTTCAGCTTGCTTTTTTGGTTTGCTTGCAATAATCTTTTCAATAGTAAATTTAATAATGTCAAGCATAAACTCTAAAAACATTGATGTCGTTTTGTTTCTCGGCAATAAGCAAAGCGTTATAGTATCCCCGTTGATTTTGATAAACCATTGTCTCTACGGAAATCCATTGGAATGACGCATTCCAATTTTAATAATCGCATTTAAGTTAGAATTTTTTGCCCAATCAAAAAATTGTTTCATTAATGCAGGCTATCAGTCGATAGCTTTTTTGAGGGACGATACGTATTCGGAAAGTTTTTGAGAGGCGTTGACGCCGTGTCGCGCTATAATTTTTACTATTGCGCTGCCTACGATTACGCCGTCTGCGTATTTCGTCATTTCTTTTGCCTGTTGCGGCGTTGAAATTCCAAAACCTACGGCTACGGGAATGTTTGAAACTTTTTTTATTTCATCAATAATGCCGCCAATATCTGTTGTAATCTCATTTCGGACGCCTGTAACTCCAAGCGAAGATACAAGATAAATAAACCCTTGCGCGTTTGCCGCAAGCGTTTTTATTCTTTCTTTTGAAGTCGGAGCGATAAGCGTAATAATCGCAATTTCGTTTCGGGCGGCAAAATCTTTTATTTCGCCCCGCTCTTCGTAAGGCATATCTGGAACTATCACAGCGCAAACGCCTGTTTCTCTGCATTTTTTAAAAAAATTAGCGTATCCGTAATTAAATACGGGGTTTAGATAAGTCATAAACGCCAAAGGCGCGGCTATTTCTTTTTTAACTTTGGACACAGCCGCAAAAATATCGTCTATGCTTACGTCGTTTTTTAAAGCTCTTTTCATAGCGTTTTGTATAACTTCGCCCTCTGCCGTAGGGTCTGAAAACGGTATTCCTATTTCTATTAAGTCCGCGCCGCTTTTTGACATTGCGATTATATATTCCGCAGTCTTTTCAATGTTAGGGTCGCCTGCGGTAAGGTAAGTTATAAGACATTTTTTATTTTTAAAAATTTCAGATATTTTATTCATTTATGTTTTCTCCCATATATTTTGCAATCATTTCAACGTCTTTGTCTCCTCTGCCTGATAGACAGACCGCGATAGTTTCTTCTTTTTTCATTTTAGGAGCAATTTGCATAGCGTGATAGACCGCATGAGCCGACTCTATGGCGGGAATTATTCCTTCGGTTTTTGACAAAAATACAAAAGCCTCAACCGCTTGAGCGTCAGTTACGGGAACGTATTGCGCCCTCTTTTCATCGTTAAGCCAAGCGTGTTCGGGACCTATACCGGGGTAATCAAGACCCGCTGAAATTGAATAAACAGGCGCTATTTGCCCGTTTTCCGTTTGGCAAAAATAAGATTTCATTCCGTGAAAAATTCCCGTTCTTCCGGTAGTTATAGAAGCTGCGGTTTCAGTTGTGTCAACTCCTTTTCCCGCGGCTTCGCAGCCTATTAGTTTCACGTCTTTATCTTCTAAAAAAGCGTAAAAGCTGCCCATAGCGTTTGAACCGCCGCCTACGCAAGCTAAAACCGCCGACGGAAGTTTTCCTTCTTTTTTCAATATTTGTTCTTTTATTTCATTGCCTATAACGCTTTGAAAGTCTCTCACTATAACAGGATAAGGATGAGGTCCCATAACAGAACCTAAGACATAAAAAGTGTCGTCTACTCTGCTTGCCCATTGGCGAAACGCTTCGTTTACAGCGTCTTTTAAAGTTTTCGTTCCGCTTTGAACGGCGTTTACTTTTGCGCCGAGCAGTTTCATTCTAAAAACGTTCAAAGCCTGCCTTTTTGTGTCTTCTTCGCCCATAAATATCTCGCATTCCATGCCAAGCATAGCTGCGGCGGTAGCTGCTGCGACGCCGTGCTGCCCTGCGCCCGTTTCGGCGATTATTCTTTTTTTGCCCATTTTTTTTGCAAGGAGAGTCTGCCCTAAAACATTATTGATTTTATGAGACCCCGTGTGATTTAAATCTTCGCGTTTTAAATAAATTTTTGCTCCGCCGAGTTTTTCAGAAGCGTTTTTTGCATAGTACAATAAAGACGGACGCCCTGCGTACTCGCATAATAAAGAGCGGAGTTCGCGTTTAAAATTTTCGTCGCATTTAAAATGATTATAGGCGGCTTCAAGTTCTATGATTGCGCTCATTAAAGTTTCGGGTATAAACTGTCCGCCGTATATTCCAAATTTTCCATTGTTCATTGCAAATTCCTCGTTATTTTTATTATTTCAGATATTTTGTCAAAATCTTTTAACCCGTTTGTTTCAACGCCGCCGCTTAAATCAACGCAATAAGGATTGAGCGTTTTTACGGCTTTTTCTATATTGTCTTTATTTAAGCCGCCCGCAAGAAAAAACGGCTTGTCGTATCCTTTTATTAAATTCCAGTCAAATGTTTTCCCGCTGCCCGCGCCTGAATCAAATAAAATAAAATCAGCTTTTGACTGCGCCAAGCGTTTAAAATTTACAGTTTGAGAATTCAATTGTCCGCCGTCAATTGTCAATTCTACTTTTACCGCCTTAATAATTTTGGCGCCGGTTTTTTGGCGCAGCTTGTCAATATAATTTTCGTCTTCGCCGCCATGCAATTGTATCAAGTCTATAGTATCAGCCTTGCATAAAGCCGCGATATTTTCTATAGGCTCGTCGACAAAAACCCCTACGGCTTGTATTTTATCGTCTAACAAAGAGCGCAAATATTCTGCGGTTTTAAAATCTATTTTTCTTTTTACGCCCGCAAAAACAAAACCCGCGTAATCGGGCTTTGTTAGATTGACGTATTCAATGTCTTCTTTTCTCTTTAACCCGCAAATTTTTACTTTAACCATTTTATTCAAACCGCCTGATGAAAGAAGCTAAGCAGCTAAGAAGTTAGGCAGCTAAGCAAAGGCAAAGGCAGACACTGAAAGAGACCCTGAAAGAGACACTGAAACAGACCCTGAAACAAGTTCAGGGTGACGCATTCGCGTCAGTTTTGGGCGACAGCGAAGGAAGTAAAGCCTATCGTTGCCATGCCTGTCATGCTGAACTTGTTTCAGCATCTGCCTTTATCTTTTGCCGTTGACGCTTAACAGCAGATTCTGAAACAAGTTCAGAATGACGGACAACTACGAAAGGCAAAGACAGCAGCTAAGAAGTTAGGCGACAACTAAGCTAAAAACAAAACTATAAAAACGGGTTTTGCATCCGTCGTTCGTCGTTTGTCGTGGTTTGTCATGCTGAACTCGTTTCAGCATCTGTCGTTTGCAGTTGCCGTTAGCTTTTGCCTTTGCCTAGCTGCCTAGCTGCTTTCATTGCCTAGATGCTCTCTGCCGTTCCCGTCATCAATTCCCTCAACTTATCCTGCGCATTTGCGCTTTTCATAAGTTCTTCGCCTATTAAGACGGCGTTGACTTTATTTGCTTTCAATAATAATATGTCTTCTTTTGTTTTTATGCCGCTTTCTGAGACAAAAATTTTATCTTCGGGTATATATTTGCGAAGTCTTATACTATTATTAACGTCAACCTTAAAGGTTGTTAAATCGCGGTTGTTGACGCCTATAATTTTTGCGTCCGCTTTTAAAGCCGTTTCGGATTCTTTTTCATTGTGTATTTCAACCAGACACGAAAGACCGATATTTTCCGCAATGGATATAAATTTTTTCAACGCGTCAAAATCTAAAATTGCGCAGATTAAAAGAACGGCGTCTGCGCCGATAATTTTTGCTTCGTAAATTTGATATTCGTCTATGATAAAGTCTTTCCTTAAAACAGGAATTTTCGCTTCTTTTTTTATTTCTGTCAAGTATTCGTTCTTTCCTAAAAAGAAGTCGGGTTCTGTCAAAACGGAAATTGCGGCGGCTCCCGCGCGCTCGTAAGATAACGCAATTTCCTTATATTTGAAATCTTTTGAAATTACGCCTTTTGACGGCGACGCCTTTTTTACTTCGCAAATAAAATTCAAACCCTCTTTTGACAACGCCGCTTCAAACGGCATGCCGTCTAGCGCGTCCCATTTGGGTGTATTGAGCGGGTTTGAAAGTTTTGCGCGTTCAACTCTTGCTCTTGTCGCCGCGACGATTTCGTCTAAAATCATTTTGCAAATCCTTGTGAAAGTCTTATAAAATCATTTAATTTTTGAAGAGCTTTGCCTTCGTCAATTATGTTTGCGGCTTTTTTAACGCATTCTCTCATAGTTATATTGTCGTTTGCCATATAAAGACATATCGCTGAATTTAATAAAACGACGTCGCGTTTTGCGCCGCGTTCTTTTGCGCTTAAAATGTCCAAAGCTATTTTGGCGTTTTCCTGCGGGTCTCCGCCTTCTAAATCTTTAAGCTCGCAGCGTTTAAATCCAAACTGTTCAGGCGTTATAAAGTAGCTGTTGAGTTTTCCGTAAGAAACTTCGCAGACCGTAGTCGCGCTTGTCAAAGTAATTTCGTCAAGCCCGTCGTGACCGTGAACAACCACAGCTCTTTTAACGCCCAAATTTGAAAGAACCCTTGCAAGCGGCTCTACTAAATTTTCGTCGTAGACGCCTAAAAGCTGCATATTTGCGCCGGCAGGGTTTGCAAGAGGTCCTAAAATATTAAATATAGTGCGCGCTCCAAGTTCTTTTCTTATCGGCGCTACATATTTCATAGCGCAATGATACAAACTTGCAACCATAAAACAGACGTCAATTTCGTTTAAAATTTTTTGGCTTTGTTCCGCCGTAATATTTATATTGACGCCTAAAGCCTCTAAAACGTCGGCGCTGCCGCACTTAGACGAAACGCTGCGGTTTCCGTGTTTTGCCACAGGAACGCCGCCTGCCGCTATTACAAAAGACGAAACCGTAGATATGTTAAAAGAAAAAAGTTCGTCGCCGCCCGTGCCGACTATATCTAAAACGTCTCTTCCGGGATTGAGCTTTAGAGCTTTTTCTCTCATTACGATAGCGCAAGCCGTAATCTCGTCAATAGTTTCGCCTTTTAAACGCATAGCGGTTAAAAAAGAACCTATTTGCGCGGGCGTGGTTTGCCCGTTCATTATTTCAAACATAACCTCTTTTGTGCTTTCAAGGGACAAATGTTTTCCGTTTAATATTTCGTTTATCGCTTGCTTTATCATATATTTCTCCAAAATTTTGAGCCGTTATAACTTCAAAAAATTTTCTATTATTGCCGCGCCGTTTTGAGTAAGAACAGACTCGGGGTGAAATTGAAGTCCGTATAAATTGCAGTCGCGGTGTTTTACGCCCATAACCTGTCCTAATTCGTCTTCGGCTATTACAAGGAGTTCGTCGGGCAAGGTTTCTCTTTGAGCTATAAGCGAGTGATACCTAGCCGCTTTTATAACAGGCGCAAGTCCTCTGAAAACCGGGCTGCCGTTAGCTATTTGAACGAAACTTGTTTTCCCGTGCATCAAAGTTTTTGAATATGTTATCGTTGCGCCGAAAGCCTCGCATATAGCCTGATGACCTAAACAAACGCCAAGCATTGGAATTTTGCCTTTAAAATATAAGACGGCTTTTTCGGTAATTCCCGCATCAGACGGGCGTCCTGGACCGGGCGAAAATATTAAATGCGAAGGATTTAGTTTTTCTATTTCGGCAATGGAAAGCTCGTCGTTTTTTACGACTTTTACGTCGGGGTTTATCGCGCCCGCGCATTGATATAAGTTATAAGAAAAACTGTCGTAATGATCTATTATCAAAATCATTTTCCGCCTCCTTTAAAGCAATCAAAACGGCTTGAGCCTTATTTAAACACTCTTGAAATTCTTTTTTAGGGTCGCTGTCTGCCACTATGCCCGCTCCCGCCTGAATATAAACTTTTCCGTTTTGACGTTTCGCCATTCTAATAGCTATGCACATATCCATATTGCCTGTAAAGTCTATGTAGCCCGCCGCGCCTCCGTAAGTTCCTCTTTTGTGTTTTTCTAAAGAATTTATTATCTCGCACGCTCTAATTTTAGGCGCGCCGGATAAAGTGCCTGCGGGCAAAACTGCGGCGATTGCGTCAAATTGGTCGTATTGAGGTTTGATTTTTCCCTTGATTACGGAAGCTATGTGACATATATGAGAAAATTTTAAAATCTTCAAATATTGGCTCACCTTTACGGAGCCGAATTCGCTGATTTTTCCTAAATCGTTCCTGCCCAAATCTACCAGCATATTGTGTTCGGAAAGCTCTTTTTCGTCTTTAAGCAAAGCGGCGGTCAATTCCTCGTCTTCTTCTTGCGTTTTGCCGCGCCGAACGCTTCCTGCAAGAGCGTAATTTGTAAGCTCGCCGTTTTTTAAAGACACCATCGTTTCAGGCGAGGCGGCGGCGATTTCCGCGTTTTCAAAGTTGGAATAAAACATATACGGCGACGGGTTTAAAGTTCTTAAAATCCTGTAAGGTTCAAGCAAAGAACCTTCAAAATCGGCTTCTATTCCGTTTGAGATAA
>JAISLV010000094.1 GCA_031277075.1 Endomicrobium sp.
TGCGGCAATTACGTACATTATAGGTTTTTAGAGACGCCCATTTGCTAAAGCGCGGAGCGGTATTTGTTTTGCGCCCAAATACCGCCCCGCTTATTTTTTTAGTTTTTACTCTTTAAAAAAAAATTAGTTTTGCGATTTTTTTAGAGCTTGGTCTATGTCTGCAATAATATCTTCCACATTTTCTATGCCGATAGAAAGCCTTACATAATCAGGCGTTACGCCCGTGTCTAACAGCTCTTTTTCGTCTAGCTGCGAGTGCGTAGTAGTGGCAGGATGAATTACAAGCGTTTTTGCGTCGCCGACATTTGCCAAATGAACCGCTAGCTCTACTGATTCTATAAATTTTTTGCCCGCTTCTTTGCCGCCTTTTATGCCAAAACCTATTATTGAACCGCCTTTGCCGTTAAGATATTTTTTCACTTTGGCGTTTTCAGAGCTTGAAGCTAATCCCGGATAATTTACCCAAGCGACAAGAGGATGTTTTTCAAGAAACTGCGCGACTTTAAGCGCGTTTTCAACATGCCTTTCTATTCTTACATGCAAACTCTCTAACCCTTGCAAAAGAAGAAAAGCGTTGAGCGGCGCAAGAGTGGGTCCTGTGTCTCTTAACAGACCTGTTCTAGCTTTAAGGATGTATGCTAGATTTCCAAAAACTTCCGTAAATTTTAATCCGTGATAGGCTGGGTCTGGGTCTGAAATTGCGGGAAATTTGCCGCTTGCCCAGTTAAATTTTCCGCCGTCAACTATTAAGCCGCCAAGCGTTGTTCCATGACCGCCGATAAATTTTGTGCCTGAATATACTACAATATCTGCCCCGTGCGCAAGCGGTTTAAAAATATAGGGCGAAAGCGTATTGTCTATTATTAAAGGTATCCCCGCATCGTGCGCTATTTTAGAAAGACCTTCTATGTCTGCGATGTCAAGTTTCGGGTTTCCTATGCTTTCTGCGTATAGAGCTTTGGTTTTAGAATTTATAGCTTTTTTTATGGCGTCTAAATCTTTTGAATTTACAAAATTTACTTTTATGCCGAGTTTTTTAAACGTGTTTGCAAAAAGCGAATATGTTCCGCCGTAAAGATTGTCTGCCGAAACTATTTCGTCGCCTGAATTTGCCAAATTAAGTATGGCGTTATTTATAGCCGCCGCGCCCGAAGAAAAAGCTAAAGCCGCCGCGCCGCCGTCTACAAGAGCTATTCTTTTTTCAAGAATATCCGTAGTAGGGTTCATAAGTCTTGAGTAAATGTTTCCAAACGCTTTCAACCCAAAAAGGTTTGCCGCATGTTCGGCATCGTTGAATTTGTAAGACGTGGTTTGATAAATAGGAACAGCCACCGAGCCTGTGGAAGGGTCTGGCTCTTGCCCGCCGTGAACTAACAAACTTTCCGCTTTTAACTTAGAATCAATTTTTGACATTGTATTTTCTCCTTATGAGGGTATGCCTCTGTATTTTTTAGTAAAATTATTTTTATACCGCGTTACGCCGTAAAAGTATATTTTTTGCGCTTGACATTAGCGCATTCGCCAATTGAATAAACTAGTTTTTGAAAAAAGATTTTCGTCTTTGATAGACATTGATTCGCCTCTTGAATTTATGATTTAAACGCATACCTAACGACAATAGATATACATTCGCATCATACCTTCAAAAGCGACGGTTGAAGAGAAATTTGTTATTGATAAAGAGAGGTTGTTTAATAAATTTTTCATTATATAATACCGCTATGACAAATATGATATGACATTTAAATTTTTTTGTCAAGCGCAATTTTTGCCAATTTTTTTCTGCAAATTTTTTGCAGCAAATCTTTTGCAATTTTTTGCGCGTGTCATTTATTCTGTGGGTCTCTAAAAACCCTAACGCCAGTCCAAGCCTTGCGCCTTGAGAGACATTGTCTCTGCAGCATTTACGAACATTATAGGTTTTTATAGACACAATATGCGTCTGTTTGTTTAAGGCAGCCGCGCTAAATGAGCGCTTATTGTTTTAATAAAAATGTCTGCGTACTTATTTAATTTTTGCGCGCCTACGCCTGAAACTTTTGCAAATTCATCTTTGTCTCTCGGAAGTTTTGCGCACATATCCGTTAAAGAGCTGTCGTGAAAAACTATGTATGCGGGCAAGTTTTGTTCGTTTGCCAATTTTGCTCTTAAAAGTTTTAGTTTATTAAACAGTTCTTGGTCTATATTATTTTTATTTACGATATTTTTTGCCTGCGGGCGTTTGTCCGTTTCGTCTTCTTTTTGTACGCGCTTTAAAAGTTTCATTTCCACTTTTATCTTGTCTTTTAAAATTTCTCCCGCCCTTGCGCCCAACTTCAAAACGGGATAATCGCCGTTTGTAATTTCTAAAAACCCGTTAATCGTCAAATACGTTATAGCGTCTTGAATTTCCTGTTTTGATTCTTTGCATATTCCGTAAGTCGGCAGTTTATTAAGCGCAAATCTTTGAACGCGCGCTCCTGCACTTCCTCTTAAAACGTCTATCGCCGTATTTTTTCCGAAATTTTCGCGCATTCTAAAAACGCAAGATAAAATTTTCTGCGACAGTATCGTAATGTCTTTTATTTCCGATTTAGCGTTGCAATTGCCGCAATTTCCGCATTCGCCTTCTCTTTGTTCGCCGAAATATTTCAATATGAAATTTCTTAAACAGCCCGACGTATTGCAATACAAGTCCATCTCTTTTAATCTTTTGCGTTCAAGCGATTTTAAATACATTTCCTCTTCGGGCGAGGAGTAGCTTTTATCTTGGCTGTTGTTGATAAGAAATAAGTTAGTCCTTATATCCTGTCCGCTGTATAAAACTACGGACTCGGCAGGACTTAAATCGCGCCCGGCTCTGCCTGCTTCTTGGTAATAGCTTTCTAAATCTTTGGGCATATTGTAATGAACCACAAACGACACGTTTGATTTATTTATCCCCATGCCGAAAGCGTTTGTGGCGACAATAACGTTAATTCTGTCAAAGATAAAATCCTCTTGATTTTGATGCCTGTCTTGCGTAGTAAGCCCCGCATGATAAGGCGCGCAATTAAATCCTAAACTTTTTAATTTTTCGCTTAAAGCGTCTGCGGTTTTTCTTGTAAGGCAATAAATTATCCCGCTGCGGTTTCGCCTTTCTTTTAAAAAAGATAAAAGTTCGTCAAATTTTTTTGCAGGATGACGAACTTGAAAATTAATATTTTGCCTGTCAAAACCCGAAACTATAATTTCAGGGTTTTGAAGTTTTAACATTTCGGCAATATCTGCGCGCACTTTAGGAGTAGCCGTAGCGGTAAAAGCCGCTATTACGGGACGTTTTGAAAGCTCGTCTACAAATTGCGGAATTTTAGTATAGCTTGTGCGGAAATCCTGACCCCATTGAGAAACGCAGTGAGCTTCGTCTACGACAATCATAGATATGTTGATATTTTTTACAAGAGATAAAAACCATTGGTTTTCTAAACGTTCTGGCGCGGCATAGACGAGTTTATAAGCTCCTCTTTTTGTATCTGCAAAAATGCGTTTCATTTCGTCTAAAGAAAGAGAACTGTTGATATATGCCGCAGGTATGGCGTTTTGAGCAAGCAAATTGATTTGGTCTTTCATTAAAGATATTAAAGGCGAGACGACAATAGTAATACCGCCAAATAAAAGCGCGGGCAATTGAAAACAAACGGATTTTCCCGCGCCCGTAGGCATAACGCAAAGCGCGTCGCGCCCGTTTAAAATAGATTCAACGGCTTTTTCCTGCAATCCTCGAAAAGCGTTGTGTCCAAAATAACTTTTTAGCGCAGATAAACGCCGCTCTTTAGAAAAACCTGACATAAAACCCCGCTCCCCGCGCTTATTGCTTAGAATGTCTGCATGCTCACCCTAATGCGTTCTCTATCTTTTTCACTTTTTCGTTTAACATATTGGTAAAACCGGGACGAACGTCTGCTTTTAGCACAACTTCCGTGCGGATACCTTTTTTAGCCAAAACAAAAGTCGCGTCTTTTACA
>JAISLV010000100.1 GCA_031277075.1 Endomicrobium sp.
ACGGCAATTATCTTTTGCACAGCATGCTTCCCGTAAACGAGGACGGCGAAATTTCAATAGGCAGGGTGAACGCCGCCGGCGAAATGCAAATTTACGAAGACGTTGTAGACGAGAATGGAATTCTTAAAACAAAAAGAATAGAAGGGTTGTGGTATAAAGGCGTCCATTACAAAGGCAGAGCGGTTTTTGACGGATTATACCAAATAGCCGTAGACATAAGAATGTTTGAATATGACAGACCTCTTTCTGAAATTATAGAGGCTCTCACTCTTGTAAATTCCATATACGCCGACGCCACTACGCTTTTAAAGCCTAAACAGATAGCAAGCGCGGCTTTTAGCGTCGGCGAAAGAGCGATTGCTATAAGAGACGATAACAAAATCGTTTCGCCTCTTACCGTAGGACTTACGGAAATTATGGATAAAATCGCCGTTCCTATAATGTTTGCAGGGCATAATACTATAAGCAAATTAAATAAAGAAAATATCAAAGAAATTGTCCTAGATTCCGACGGACATGTTATGATAGTAAATGTCGACGACGATATGTCTCCCAAATACGGAGGCAGAGGAAGTTATAAAATGTATAATCCGGAGATAGGAATTATAAAAGCCGGGTATAAAGGCGAAAACGACGCCGTTAAAATTTTTTTTCAAGGCAAAGTAGCGGCGTCAAAAGGCAGTTTTATCGGGCGCGTGACGTCTAATCTTAATATGCTTTTGCTTGAAATTCAAATTTTTAAACAAAATAACAGCATAATATTGAATTTAGATATTGAAGGAAAATCGGGCAGAGAGAAAATAGAATTATTGCGCGATGCGCAGGCTTATAACCTTGAAATAGTAAAGGCTTCGGATATTTCTTTGTTTTCTTCTTTTGACCCAGTGATAATAAAAGAAAAAATAGAAGTTTTTGAAAGGGTTTTTGACATTGCAATAGTAAAAGTTGACAATGGGACGGATATAACAAGGGCTTATCAGGTAATAATCCCCTCTAGCGAGGAAACGTCATTTTTAAAACGCAGTTTTAGAGAGGCTGTGTTAGCAAAAGCCGCGTCTTTAATTATAAGCGCTAATTCCGATAAAAAATTTATAGTAGTCGCTCCTTCTATAACGCGTTTTGAACATATCCGCGAGCTGCCTGCCGGAATTGTCGAAAGGACTGTTTTTATGACGGAGAAACCTAAAAAAATTACAGAGAATAATGTTAGCAGGCTAAAAATTCAGCCGCAGGTTTTAGATTCGCTTACAAGAGCTTTCGGAGCAAATTTATCTTTTGAAATGCTGCCTTTTTCCGACTATAAAGAAAAAGAAGATATACTCCCTAAAACGCAAGTTTCCGAATTTACGCAGTCAATTCTTTCCGCCGCTTAAAAACGCCGTATATACGGCAGCCGCATAAAAGCTATAATAAAATCCCATGCGTCGTCGCAGTTTTTGCCTACCCTTTTGCAAAGATTGCGGAAAATCTTTAGCGGTTGTTTTTTAGATATGACCGTCTTCAGTTTGAAAAGTAAAAATAAAAAACATATAATTGGGTAATGAAAAAATATTACGATAATTTTAAGAATGTTTTAATATTTTAGCGATAACGCGTTTTATGCGTTGTCGCTTTTTTTATTTTCATATAATTTTAGCGGACAAAGACTAAAAAATGCGAAACGCTTCCCGTAAAATAATTTTAATACTGCTTTTATTTTTAGTTTCTCAGCTTTCTTTTGCGGCAAACGGCAGAAGAAAGCATTTTTTTTCGCACGGTTCTGGGACGGCGGCTGTGGGAGCCGGCGAAACTCTTTTTGCAGGATTAAAAGACCCCGCCGTTATTCAATATAATCCGTCTGCGGTTGTTTTACAAAAAGAGAGCGGCGCGAGTTTAGCCTATTTTGAACTTTTTGAAGGCAGCTCCTACAACAGCGCGGCGCTTGTTTTGGGGTTGGGCGGTAATTATTATATCGGCGCGTCGGCTGCAAATTTGTCAAGCGGGGAAATGGAAATCAGGGAAACCATATACAGCGTTCCGCTGGAAACTTCGGTAAATACTTGGGGCTATATAATGTCTGGCGCAGGATTTATAGACGGGCTTGGGCTTGCTTACGGGTTAAACGTAAAGTATTTATACTACGATTTATACGAAAGCGCGGGAGGAACCGTTCTTTTAGACGCGGGTTTTTCAAAATTTTTAAAAGGACCGTCAATTTACGGGTTGGAGTCAAAAATTCTTTTGGGTTTTGCGGCGCAAAATTTTGCTTTCGGCGAATTAAAAGTTAATTCCGACGCTGACGCCGTAGCTTCAATTTACAGATTCAGCTCGGCTTTTTCAATTCCGATATTTTACAGATTTCAAAACCAAGATACTTTAAATATCTATGCGGATTTAAAATACGAAGACGATTTTTTAGACGTCTGCTCGGGTCTTGCCTATATTCTTGCGGGCAGGCTGGCGTTTCGCGCAGGATATTACGGGCAACATTTTACTTTTGGGTTTGGCGTTGAAATGTTTGGCGCGGCGTTTGATTACGCGGCGGATTTCGGCGAGCTTGACTTTATTCATAGGTTTGGAATTTCATATAAATGGGGATCTAGCGGAAAGAAAAACAAAGACGAGCTTTACTTTGAAGCCAAAGAGGCTTTAAACCAAGAAAAACTTACGCTTAAAGAAGCGGAAACAAAATTTAAGAAAGCTAAAAAATTTTATAGCTCAGGTCAATATTTAAGAGCGACGGACTTGCTTTCTGAGATAATAGTGTCGTATCCGAACTTTGAATCGCCTTTGCATTTTTACAATAAAATGAATTCCGATATGCAAAAGACGGCTTATTCCGACGAAGAGCTTGATTTTGGCAAATATTCTTACGCTCAAGGTTATTGCGCTTATTATAAAACGGAGTATAAAGAAGCGTTAGTTATGTGGGATAAATATATGCAGTTTTCAGGAGACAACGAAGAGATAGAAGAATATTATAATAAAATCAACGACGCGCTTAAACTTGAAAAATTAAGACTGCGCGAAGAAACGCTTGACAAAGAAGCCGACGCGCTTTTTAAAAAAGGCGTTGCGGAATTTAACGCGCAAAAATGGATAAACTGCGTAAAGGTTATGGAAAAGCTGCAAAAGTTTGTAAAAGAAAATAATTTTTCAAAGTCTGTGGAATATTATTCAAAAGCGAAAGATTATATAGACAAAAGCGTCGCTGAACTTACAAAACTTATAAATAGCGGTAAAAATACGATTGAACCGAGCCGAAACGGCGCGCCTGAAGAAAAGCGCGAAGTTGACGAAGACGCCGCAGACAAAAAATACAACGAGGGTCTTATATTATACGCGCAAGGCAGATACTTTGAAGCCGAACGCGCTTGGGAGCTTACGTTGCGCCTCAATCCAGCGCATCAAAAAGCGAAAATCGCCCTGTCAAAAATCCGCCAAACGCAACGGTAAATTTGATATAATTGAATAATGAATGAAATAAACGACGTTTTAGTTGATTTCGGTTCGATAGAAAAGAATCTCCGAAGATACAAAATCAAAGATAGGGGAGTTCACGCTATTGAAACCGAAAAAATAGTCGGGAGCTTAGGAAGATACAACGATTTTAGCGAGAATCTGCTGCCTCGCAGGGGCGACTCGGGGCTTCGCTATGAAAGCGTAAAACAGTGCCTTCTTAACGGAGTAAATTTCCCGCCGATAAAAGTTTATCAGGTGCTGGATAATTATTTCGTTATAGACGGGCATCACAGGCTTATGGCGGCAAGAAAAGTGTTTAACGCAAAATACATAGACGCCGAAGTTTTGGAGGTGATTTTTGAGTTTGAAATTTCTCCTAACAAATCTTATTCCTATAACACGGAAAGGGCGAAGGAATTTCTTATAAAGCTGGAAGAACACTTTTTTCAGAAGAAAACTTTTCTTTCAAACGCCGTGCTGAAATGCCCGTTAAAAGTGACGGAGCTTGTAAGTTACGGCAAACTTTACGAAGAGATAGAAAATTACCGCGCAAGCGCAAACTCGGGCGAATTCCAAAAAAAGTCTATAATATTTGCTTCTTATAATTGGTATGAAAAACGTTTTCTTCCCGCGGTTGAAATTATGGACGAAGACGACATTTTAGGCGGTTTTCCTCACAGAACCCACACGGATTTATACGTTTGGATACAACAGCACAAATACTATTTAAGCCAAAAAACAGGCTACGACGTAGGGTTTGATTTTACCGCGCAGGATTTTTTGAAAAAATATAAGAAATCAAAAGGTCTTTATATGTTGCCTTCAAAAATAAAAGAAGCGTTGAAAAATATTAAAGAGCAGATAAAAGAGCTGAAAGATTAGAACGCGAGTTCAAACGCGCGCATAAACGCATAGCTGC
The DNA here is from genome assembly GCA_031277075.1 of Endomicrobium sp. GTDB lineage: Bacteria > Elusimicrobiota > Endomicrobiia > Endomicrobiales > Endomicrobiaceae > JAISLV01. Next base: position 4,361 of record JAISLV010000100.1, read on the forward strand.
GGGGATTTTTGAGTTTGCCGCGGTTAAATTTATTTTCTATGCGTTTGTTCGTCTTTCAATAAGGTTTATTTTTTATGAAGATATTGGCGGTATCGGACGTTGAAGATAAATTACTTGAAAAGATTATAGAAAAAACGCCTGAGAAAGTAAAAAGCGTTGACTGTATCTTTTCCTGCGGAGATCTGCAAGGCGATTATATTGAATATATTACCGACGCTTTATCAAAAAGCCTTTACTACGTAGTCGGCAATCATTACGCTTTGCAGTTTTACGGAAAAGAGCTGAAAAAAAGGCATTTATTAAAAAAACTATATTTCGGCAAAGGGATGCGCCTTCATTTCGGCGGAATAGATATGCACGGCAGAATTGAAATCGTCGGCGATTATATAGTGGCGGGTTTCGGCGGGGCGATGAGATATAATCCGGGTTTTTTCCAGTTTGAAGAGATTGAAATGGAAAAACTTGTAAAAAAAGTCCGCGCCGATATTTTGCGTCAGAGAATAATAGACTTTTTACTTTTTAGGAAGAGAAAAAAACTTATAGCTATGTCGCATGCGCCTATTGCGGGGGTGCATGATAAAAGCGATAAATGCCATAAAGGCTTTAAATGTTTCAGAGATTTTTTGTTTAAAGAAAAGCCGATATTATGGCTTCACGGGCATATTCATTTTGAAGGGCAAAGCCGCAGGCAGGAAACTATGCTTGACGAAACTTTGATAACAAACGTATATTCTTCAAAAATAATTGAAATAAAAAAAAGTGAAATCAAAACCCTCAACGTAAATGAATTGTAAATTAGACATCCATATTCTTGGAACGCTGTCCAAAAATTGCGGTAATTACGGGCATAATATGTTTTTATGAGCGCTCAATCAATAAATTTTTATTTTTTTGAAAAATCATTGAAAAAACAGCTTAAATGCAGCGTCGCCTTCAAATTGAATTTTTTCCGGGAGTTTGATAAAATCCTTGTGTATTTTTTTCGCGCCATTAGCTCAATTGGTAGAGCAAACGACTCTTAATCGTTAGGTTATAGGTTCAATTCCTATATGGCGCATGCGATATATAGAACGCATTTAAAGCCAAACGGAGCTTGTGTGCGTTTTGTTTTTTTATATTTAAAGCGGGCGTGGCGGAATTGGCAGACGCGTATGGCTTAGGACCATATACCGCAAGGTGTGGGGGTTCAAGTCACTCCGTCCGCAAAAATGATTTGGGCGTCTTGCAAAAACCTATAATGTTCGTAATTGCCGCAAATTTTGCGGCAGTTCAAAGAAGAAAATGAAGGGCGTCCTAAGAGCAAGGACGGACAAATTTTCTGATGTAGAAATGCCGCAGAGACAATGTCTCAAGGGGCAAGGCAAGGACTGGCGTTAGGGTTTTTAGAGACGCGCATTTGGGACTTAGGTTATTTGCTTTCGCGCAAACTTCCATCGTCCTTTCTTTGTCTAAACTTGCATTTTAACCGCGCGCTTTTATAAACGCTATAAATGCGCCGCAACTATTAATAAGGGGAACTTTCAAATGGCTCAAGACGCGCAAAAAATTGAATTCAAATCAACCGTAGCGGATTTAAAACTTACTTCAATTACGATAGACGTTGAAGTGGCTGCGGATATTGTAGGCAAAGCCGTTGACGCCGCTTACGAAGGCATTCAAAAACAGACAAGGCTTGACGGTTTTAGGCAGGGGAAAGCTCCTATCAATATCATTAAAGAAAAGTTTGCCGAGCAAGCAAAAAATAAAGCCGTTGAAAACATTATAAAGGGAACTATACTCGACGCTTTGGAAAAGGAAAAATTCGTTCCGCTTGATTTCCCCGTAGTGGACGAATTTGACTATGAACTCGGGCAGGTTTTAAAATATCGTTTTACCGCGGAACGCCACCCGAAAGTTGAAATAAAAAATTATAAAGGCATACCCGTAAAAAAAGAAATTTTTAAGATTACCGACGCAAGTTTAGGTCAAAGCATAGACGCTTTAAGAGAAAGAAACGCAAATCTCGTTCCTTCAAAAACGGGCAAAACAGGCGAGTTGAGTTTTATTTCCGTAGATTACGACGCTTTTGACGAAAGCGGGAATCCCATGCCCGATATAGCGGCGAAAAATCATCTTTTGGATTTAAGTTCTGAAAAGACTCTGCAGGGTTTTAAAGACGGCTTAAAAAATTCTGAAATCGGCGACGAGAAAGAAATAAAAATTGAATACCCAAAAGATTATATTAATAAAAAACTTGCGGGCAAAACCGTAACGTTTAAAACGAAAATAAACGAGATAAAAGAAAAAGAACTGCCCGAGCTTAACGACGATTTTGCAAAAGATTTGGGCTGTGAAAATCTTGAGGATTTAAAATCCAAAGTTAAAGAATCCATAGAAAGCGAAGAAAAACGCAGGCAGGACAACGACGTTGAAAAGCAAATTGTAGAGTATTTGGTCGAGACCAATAAATTTGAAGCTCCTAACAGCTTGATTGTTCAGCAGCAAGAATCTCTTGAAGAAAGAATGAAAGATTATTTGTCAAAACAAGGCTTGCCAAAAGACTATATTGAAAAACATTTGGGAAACAGAAAAGAAGAATTCAAAAAAGAAGCCGAAAAAAACGTAAGGCTTTCCTATATTCTAAACGCCGTGTTTGCAAATGAAAATCTTGCGGTTACCGACGCCGATATGGAAGAAGAAAAAAATAAAATGCTCTCTTCAAACCCTGAAAGAGGGGAAGCCGTTGAAAAATATTTTGCAGAAAGAAAAGAAAATATCGCTCTTTCTATAAAAGAAGACAAACTCTTTAAGTTTTTAATTGACAACGCCAAAATAACCCAAGTAGTAAAAGATATGCCGTTAAAAAGCTGACGTCAATCTTTAACGGCGCGCCGCCGCAGGTTTAGGCGGAGTTTAGGTCGGAAGATTTCAGTTAAAATGGTTAATTTCAAATTTCAAAACGCAGTTTTGGAGGTCAAATGCCTTCTATAATCCCTACGGTAATAGAGAGATGGAGTCAAGGCTCGGCGGTAACTTACGATTTATATTCGCGTCTTTTAAGGGACAGAATAGTTTTTGTGGGCGGACACGACGGAGCAATTGCTACGGATTCTGCAAATATTTTAATAGCTCAGCTTTTATACCTAGACGCCGAAGAACCCGGCAAAGACATAAGTTTATACATTAATTCGCCCGGCGGCATGGTGACGGCGGGGCTTGCCGTATATGACACAATGCAGTTTATAAAAAGCCCTATTACCACAATTTGTATGGGTATGGCTATGTCTTTTGGCGCGGTTTTGCTAGCCGCGGGAAGCAAAGGCAAAAGATACGCTTTGCCGCACTCAAGAATAATGATTCATCAGCCTTTAATTTACGGCGGCGGTCTTTCAGGCACGGTCACAGATATAGATATTGAAACAAAAGAGCTGGTTTCTACAAAACAAAAGCTGTCTGAAATTTTAGCAAAACATTCTGGGAAAACGACGGAAGAAGTTTTAAAAGACACAGATAGAAACTGCTATATGTCATCTGTGGAAGCCAAGAATTACGGCTTAATTGACGAAGTGATAACAAGTTTGAAATAAGGGGGAGTTTGGAAAGAGCGGGAAAACCGTTTTCGTCCGTTCTGCTATGGTTTTTTCGTCTTCTAAAAGGGATAAATGGACAACAATTTTCACAACGAGCATAGATGTATGTTTTGTAAAAAAACGCAGCCGCCCGCGCAGCTTGTAGGCGGAAACGGCGTTTATATATGCGAAGAATGCGCAAAAAACTCTTTGTCTATCTTTGCCACGCTCAACAAAAACGGCGCGGCTGTTCCTAAGTTTAAAGTTCCAAAGCCAAGCGTCATAAAAAAGCATTTGGACAGCTATATTATAGGACAGGAACACGCAAAAAAAACTTTGTCGGTCGCGGTGTATAACCACTATAAAAGAATAATGAACCCGGGCGTTTTGGAAGACGACGTTGAGCTTCAAAAATCAAATATTTTGCTTATAGGTCCTACAGGCACGGGTAAAACTTTGCTTGCGCAGACTTTGGCGAGAATTTTAAACGTCCCTTTTGCGATTTCCGACGCCACGACCTTAACTGAGGCGGGCTATGTCGGCGAGGACGTGGAAAATATTCTGCTTCGCCTTTTGCAAAACGCGGAGTTTGACGTAAAAAAAGCCGAAAGAGGCATAATTTATATAGACGAAATAGACAAAATATCGCGCAAATCCGACACTCCGTCAATAACCCGAGACGTCTCAGGCGAGGGCGTTCAGCAGGCTCTTTTAAAAATCCTTGAAGGAACCGTCGCAAACGTTCCTCCGCAAGGCGGCAGAAAACATCCTCAGCAGGAATACATAAAAATAGACACCGCAAATATTTTGTTTATCTGCGGCGGCGCTTTTGACGGCTTGGAAAAAATAATTGAAAAAAGGCTTTCCAAAAAAACTTTGGGTTTTGTCACAGACGGGCTAGACAACAGAGACAGCTTTAAAAATAAAGATTTCGCATTTTCAAAAGTTGAAAGCGAAGATTTAATTAAATACGGGCTGATACCAGAATTTATAGGCAGGCTGCCCGTAATATCTACGCTTGAACATTTGACGGCAGAAGATTTGGTTCATATTCTTACGCGCCCTAAAAACGCTCTTGTTAAACAATATAAAAAAATATTTTCTTTAGAAAACGTAGAGCTTATTTTTGAAGACGCGGCGTTAAAGGATATAGCTCAACAGGCGATAAAAAGAGGTTCTGGCGCAAGAGGTTTGAGGTCTATAATTGAAAATATTTTGATGGACGTAATGTTTGAAATACCAGACGATTCCTCTATAAGAAAATGTACGGTTAACAAAAACGCGGCGTTGAGAAAAGAAAAGCCGAAACTTATTTTGTCGGATAGCGCAAAGGAGACGGCATGAGCGAGCTTGACAGATTGGATAAAAACGAGGGGACTAAAATTCCAGACGCGCTCCCTCTTCTTCCCGTGAGAGACATTATTCTTTATCCCGCTATGGTTTTGCCTTTGGCGGTAGGACGGGAAAAGTCCGTGAGAGCCTTAGAAGAAGCTATGGCGTCAAACAGGCTTATTTTCGTTGTGACGCAAAAGAACATTCAAACTGAAGACCCGGGTCCAAACGACATTTACGCGATAGGAACCGTCTGCGAGGTTTTGCAGATTTTAAAAATGCCCGACGGCGCTTTGAAAGCCTTAGTTGAAGGCATCTGCCGCGCGCAGTGGACGGAATTTAAATTAAGCGACAGAGGATATATTGAAGTCGGAGTAAACGTCTACGACGAGAAGACGGAAAAAACTCCCGAGTCGGAGGCGGCTATGCGCCGCGCGTCGGCTTTGTTTGAACAATACGTAAAACTCAACCCCAGAATGCCGATGGAAATTTCAATTTCCATAAATAATATTACCGACCCCGCAAGGCTTGCCGACACTATCGCCTCTCATCTTTCAATAAAAAATTCAGACAAACAAATAATCCTTGAGCTTGTAAATCCAATTGAAAGGCTTGAAAAAATCATACATATTTTAAACGCGGAAATTGAAATATTGAACATTGAAAGAAGAATACAAAACAGAGTGAGAAACCAGATAGAAAAAACGCAGAAAGAATATTATCTTACGGAGCAGATGAAAGCTATACAAAAAGAGCTTAAACAAAAAGACGACGCGCAGAAAGATTTGGACGAGCTAAGGGAAAAAATTAAAAAAACAAAAATGTCTCAGCCTGCGCGCGACGCCGCCGAAAAAGAGTTCGCAAGGCTTGAAAAAATGATGCCTATGTCTCCTGAGGCGACGGTTATAAGAACTTATTTAGATTGGATTTTAGAGCTTCCTTGGGAAAAATCTACCGCCGACAATTTAGATTTAAAACGCGCGAAAGAAATATTAGACCAAGACCATTACGGTTTGGAAAAAGTTAAAGACAGAATTTTGGAATATCTTGCGGTTTTGTCGCGCGTCCAAAAAATTAAAGGTCCTATTCTTTGCTTTATCGGACCTCCGGGCGTGGGTAAAACTTCAATAGCAAAATCCGTCGCAAGAAGTCTTGGCAGAAATTTTGTGAGAATTTCTATGGGCGGCGTGCGCGACGAAGCCGAAATAAGAGGGCATCGCAGAACTTATATAGGCTCTATGCCGGGTAAAATCATACAGTCAATGAAAAAAGCGAGTTCAAATAATCCCGTTTTCATTTTGGACGAAATAGACAAAATCGGCGCCGACTGGAGAGGCGACCCGTCTTCCGCGCTGCTTGAAGTTTTAGACCCTGAACAAAATTACGCTTTCGGAGACCATTATTTAGACGTAGACTTTGATTTGTCAAAAGTTATGTTTATAACGACGGCAAATTCTTTGCACAATATACCAAACACCCTGCTAGACCGTTTAGAGCTTATAAGATTTTCAGGTTATACCGACGAAGAAAAACTTCATATAACTAAAGATTTTATAATTCCTAAACAGCTTAGCGAACACGGTTTAACGAACGAAGAATTTATTTACGACGACGGAACAATTAACGCCGTAATTAAAAATTATACCCGAGAAGCCGGCGTCAGAAATTTAAACAGAGAAATAGCCAATCTTTGCAGAAAAGTCGCAAAAGATTTGGCTTTTGACGGCAGCCTTAAATCAATTAAAATTACCTCTGAAAACATATTCAAATATTTAGGCGTTCCCGTTTTTGAAAGAGAAAGAATAGCCGAAAACGACATAGGCGTGGTGACAGGCTTAGCGTGGACGGAAGTCGGCGGGGAAACTCTCACCATAGAAGTCAACAAAATGAAAGGCAAAGGCGCTATGACCCTTACGGGAAAATTAGGCGACGTAATGAAAGAATCGGCGCACGCCGCTTTAACATATGTGCGTTCTTGCGCGGCAAAGCTGGGGATAGCTGAAGATTTTTTTGCAAATACGGATTTCCACGTGCATGTGCCAGAAGGCGCCGTTCCAAAAGACGGTCCGAGCGCAGGCATTGCCTTGACTACCGCTTTGGCTTCGGTTAGCATGAACAAACCCGTTAAAAAGAAGCTCGCTATGACGGGCGAAGTAACTTTACGTGGAAGAGTTTTGGGAATCGGCGGGCTTAAAGAAAAAGTTTTAGCCGCTTACAGAGAGGGAGTAAAAACTATATTGTTTCCTGAAATCAATAAGAAAGATTTAGCTGAAATTCCAAAAGACATAAAAGATAAAATAGAAATGATACCCGTTTCGCATATGGACGAAGTTATAAAATACGCCATTAATTGCGACGGAAACCCCGAAGTTAAAACAAAGAAAGCTAAAAAGCAGCCGCAATAGCGCAAAAAGCGCGTTAGGTTGTTTGCGCGAATTTTGTATTTTGTTAAAAATAAAATAAGCCGCAGTTATTTAAATTTTGCAGCTAATAAAACGGAGGCGCAAAAATGAAAAAACAATATTTGTTAACGCCCGGACCTACCCCGATACCGCCTGAAGTCGCTCTTAAAGAAGCGTTGCCCATACTTCATCACCGCACGAACGAATTTGCGGCTATTTACAAGGACGTCGCGGAAGGTTTGCAATACGTTTTTCAGACGAAAAACGAAGTTTATACGATTGCAGGATCGGGAACGGCAGCTATGGAAGCGGCGGTAGTCAACGTTGTGAGCGCGGGCGATAAAGTTATAGTCGCAAGCTGCGGCAATTTCGGAGACAGATGGGTGAAAATAGCCCAAAGCTACGGCGCAAACGTAGTTCAAGCTTCGGTTCCTTGGGGGAACGTCGTAAAACCCGCCGAAATAGAAAAAGCTCTTAAAGAAAACCCCGACGCAAAAGCCGTCTATACGACGTTTACGGAAACCTCAACGGGCGTTGTCAACGATATTAAAGCCATAGGCGAAATAGTTTCAAAAACCGACGCCGTATTTATAGTCGACGCGGTTTCAGGTCTTGTCGGGCAGGAATTTAAAACCGACGATTGGAATGTCGATATTGCGGTCTCCGGCTCTCAAAAAGGATTAATGCTTGCGCCCGGTCTTTCTTTTATAACTTTAAGCGAAAAAGCGTGGAAAGCCGTTGAAAATTCCAAAGCTCCAAAGTTTTATTTAGACATAAAAAAATACAAAAAATCTTACGCTACAAACGAAACTCCTTTTACTCCGCCTGTAACTTTAATCGTTTCTTTGCAGGAATCTCTAAAAGTTATTAAAGAAAAAGGGCTTGAAAATTTGTGGAGCGAATATAAACTTTTAGCTAAAGCCGCAAGAGCGGGAATGAAAGCTCTCGGTTTAGAACTTTTCGGCGAAATACCTTGCGAAGTTGTGACAAGCGCAAAAGCGCCCGAAGGCATTGGCGGAAAAATAGTAAAAACTTTGAGGGAAAAATACGGCGTTTCTATAGCCGGCGGTCAGGGCGACCTCAAAGGGAAAATAATAAGATTTGCGCATATGGGTTTTATCGGCAAGGCGGATTTGCTTGTGGGTTTTGCCTGCTTGGAAATGGTTCTTACAGAGCTTGGCGTTCAGATAGAAAAAGGTAAAGGCGTAGCCGCGGCGGAAGAGGCTTTGCTCAACGGATAATTTGGGAAATGCGCCAGCCGCGTTTGACGGGACTGTGCGGTAAACGCATTAAAAGAGGGGGGGGGACGGAATGTATAAAATTTTAATGACATATGACAGCATGGAAGGCTTGGATGATTTGACGGCAAATAAAGAATTTCAAATTGAAGTCCGCGCAAAACCTTCGCCTGAAGCGTTTAAAGAATTAATAAAAGATTACGACGGTCTTTTAATCCGTTCGGAAGTTAAAGTCACTGCCGATATTATAGCCGCCGCCGACAAATTAAAATTTATCGGAAGAGCTGGAACGGGCGTTGACAACGTGGACAAAGCGGCGGCGACGCAAAAAGGCATAGTCGTGGCAAACGTTCCTGGAGGAAACACAATTTCCGTCGCCGAACACACCGTAGGTCTCATACTTTCAATGGCTAGAAGTTTGCCCGAAGCCTGCTCTTCAATGAAAGGCAAAAAGTGGGAAAAGAAAAAATTTATGGGCAACGAGCTTTTTGGAAAAACGCTCGGGCTGATAGGTTTGGGCAGAATAGGCACGGAGGTCGCTAAAAGATTGCTGTCTTTTGGAATGAAAGTCGTCGCTTACGACCCTTTTGCTAACGCAGACCTCGCTAAAAGTTACGGCATAACTTTAGCCTCGCTTGGCGAAGTTTTTGCTCAAGCGGATTATTTGTCGATACATTCTCCTCTTACCGACGACACTAGAGGAATGATTAACGCTTCAAACATAGCAAAAATGAAAGACGGCGTAAGAATAGTCAATTGCGCAAGAGGCGCGATTATCAACGATAAAGATTTATCGCAGGCTATAGAGGCGGGCAAAGTCGCGGGAGCCGCGCTTGACGTTTTTACAAAAGAGCCGCCTGAAGACTGGGCTGTTGTTGAAACCGCAAACGTAATAGCTACGCCTCATCTTGCCGCGTCAACTGAAGAAGCGCAAGTGAAAATCGCGCAAGAAATGAGCGGAGTAATAATAGACTTTTTCACCAAAGGACTTATAAGAAACGCCGTCAACGTTCCTACGGTTGACTGGGAAACTTATAAAAAAATGAAGCCCTATATAGAGCTTGCTTCAAAAATCGGTTCTTTCCAAGGTCAAATTTCCGAAGGCGGCGTAAAAGATATAGAAATCGGATATTTCGGAAACGTTTCAAATTTTAACACCAATCCTCTTACCGTGGCGTATCTAGAAGGCTTTTTGGGGCAAATTCTTGATATGAAAGTGAACTCCGTCAACGCTCCTTTAATAGCTAAAGAGCGCGGAATAAAAGTAAAAGAAGTGATAGAAAGAAATATTGACGAATACGCGGGTCTTATAAGCGCAAAAGTTATTACGGATAAAGGCGAATGGTCAATGTCCGGCACTATTTACGGAGATAAGACCGCAAGAATAGTAAATATCAACGGTTTAAACGTGGACGTCGCGCCCAATGCCGGAAAACTTTTGATTATCAACGAAGACAAGCCCGGTATGGTTGGAAAAGTCGGCATAGTTTTAGGCGACGCAAATATAAATATCGGCGGAATGAACGTCGGCAGACAAAAAGTTGGAGGGAACGCTCTTACGATAGTTGAAGTCGACGGCGAAGTTTCTTCTGACACCATAGAAAAAATATCTAAAATTTCAGGCATAAAAAAAGCAAAATATATCGCTTTGTAAAAAAACAAGCGCCCGTTTCCCCGACTGAAAACGGCGGGGAAACGGCAAAAACGCGGCTAACAAAATACGCATGTACGCATTGAGGCGTGGCGACTGCAAACAACTGTAAAGAATGCGGCTAAGCGGCTAGGAAGTTAGGCAGCTAAGCGCAACGGCTATAACGACTGATGGGATGCATGGACACATTGAGTGTAGCAACGGCAAACTGCGGCTATAGAAAAAAGCGTAAAAGCAAACGGCGACTGCTTTTTCTCTCGCTCATTGCGGTAGAGGGCGAGACAATGTCTCGGGCGAGGGGTTGCCGCATGCAAAGATTTATCATTCGTTTGCCGCAGATTTTAAAATATGTACGGACATTTGCTATTTGAACGCTTTTTTGATAAAATCTCAACGTGTTTAACGAATGGAGTTAAATAAACATGCGGGCGGATTTGCCGAAGGTCTCTTAGAACTTGCTTTGCGGTTAAGGCGAGTTTTTAGAGTTTCGGATGCTGAAAACCGCAGATGACATTGCCGAATCGGCGGCGCAGCCGCTTAGACGGAATGTAAAAACTAAAAGGAGAAGTAAATGGCAAACATTACCATGAAAGCTTTGCTGGAAGCGGGCGTCCATTTCGGACACCAAACCAGAAGATGGAACCCGAAAATGGGAAAATACATTTTCGGCACAAGGAACAAAATCCACATTATTGACCTCCAAAAAACCCTCAAAGAGCTTAAAAAAAATTACAAAGCGGTGCGCGATTACGTTGCGCAAGGAAGAGACGTAATTTTTGTCGGAACAAAAAAGCAAGCGCAGGTTCCCGTGAAAGAAGAAGCGGCGCGTTGCGGAGCTTATTTTGTTTCAGAGAGATGGCTCGGCGGAACTCTTACGAATTTTGAAACTCTCAAAAAATCAATCGGTCGCCTTAAAGAAATAGATAAAATGAAAGAAGACGGAGTCTTTTCCGTTTTGTCAAAGAAAGAGCAGTCTCAAATTGAAAAAGAAAGAATTAAACTTCATAAATCTTTGGAAGGTTTGAAAACTATGTCAAAGCTGCCGGGATTAATGTTTGTGGTTGACCCGCACGAAGAAGCCACTGCGGTAGCCGAAGCGCGAAAATTAAACATTCCAATTGTCGCCGTTTGCGACACAAACTGCGACCCCGATTTAGTAGATCACCCCATACCCGGTAACGACGACGCTATAAGAGCGGTAAAACTTTTCTGCTCTATCATCGCCGACGCAATTTTAGAAGGCAAAGGCGTAACGGAGAAAAAAGAAGAAGACGATTCCGAAGACGCCGCGCCTGAAACAAAACGCGAAGAAGCGGCAAAGCCCGTAAATACTGACGAAGGAGAAATAAATGTCAACTGAACTGATAACTAAACTTAGAGAAATGACCGGCGCGGGCATTTCAGACTGCAATAAAGCTCTTAAAGAAACTGAAAACGATATAGACAAAGCGTGTCAATGGCTTAGAGAAAAAGGCATGGCTTCTGCGGTAAAAAGAGCGGGCAGAAGCGCAAAGCAGGGATTAATTCATTCCTATATACACGGAAACGGCGTTCTAGGCGTTTTGGTTGAGGTCAACTGCGAGACGGATTTTGTGGCAAAAACGGACGATTTTAAAGAGCTTGTGAAAGAAATTGCCATGCAGATTGCCGCCGTTTCGCCTCTTTACGTAACAAGAGAGCAGGTTCCTCAAGCCGCGCTTGACGCTGAGAAAGAAATTTATAAATCGCAGCTGAAAGAAGAAGGCAAGCCCGAAAAAATTTGGGATAAAATTATTGAAGGAAAGATTGAAAAATATTACGCTCAAGTTTGCCTTTACGACCAAATTTATATGAGAGACACTTCGGGTAAACAGACTATAAAAGATTTGGTGAATGAAAAAATCGGCAAAATCGGCGAAAATATCGTCATAAAAAAATTCGCTAGGTTTAAACTTGGGGAAGAATAAATGCCCGTAAAACGAATATTGCTTAAACTTTCAGGCGAGGCGCTTGCAGACGATAAATCTTCAATATGCGAAGAAAGCCTTAAGAGAACGGTTCGTGAAATAAAGTCGGCTTTTTCTTCAAGCGTAACGCAGTTTGCCATAGTTATCGGCGCAGGAAATATTTGGCGCGGAGCGGGCAAAAGCGTTGACAGGGCGAGCGCCGATAAAATGGGTATGCTTGCGACGTTAATGAACGCCATCGCTTTAAACGACGGATTAAATAAAGAGAATTTGAAATCAAAAATATTTTCCGCTGCGGGCGTAAGTTCTTTCGTTGAAGTTTTCAACAGAGACAATGCCGTTAGAAGCCTTGAAGACGGATATATTGTAATTTTTGCGGGCGGAACTGGAAATCCGTATTTTACCACAGACACTACCGCCGCTTTAAGAGCTGCGGAAATCAAAGCCGATATAATATTAAAAGCTACTCAGGTTGACGGCGTCTACAGCGCAGACCCGAAAAAAAATTCGTTGGCGTTTAAATATGATAAGCTGACTTTTAAAGACGCCATAGACAAACAGCTAAAAATTATGGATTCGTCGGCTTTTTCGCTTTGTATAGAGTCAAATATAGCGATTTCGGTTTTTGATTTTTATAAAGACGGCAATTTAAGAAAGATTTTAAACGGCGAAAAAATAGGCACGCTTATAACGGCAAGTTAGAATGCCATGAGTTAGGCGTATATAAAAGTTGACGATGATAAATGCAAAGCGTTTTTGTCGCCGCTTGATTTTTTGCGGGTTTAGCTTATAAATTTTTACAGTTTGGGGGAAATATGCAGCTTCAAAATATTTTTTCGGCTTCTGAAGAGGCGATGAAAAAGACAATAGAAAAAATTAAATCCGACTTATCTTCAATAAGAACGGGCAGAGCAAGCGCATCAATTATAGAGGGCATAAAAGTTGAAAGCTACGGTTCTTTAATGCCTATAAATCAAATTGCGGGCGTCAGCGTTCCCGACGCAAAAACAATAGAAATCAGACCTTGGGACGCAAGTCAGCTTGGAGCGATAGAAAAAGCCGTTTTAAAAGCCGATATAGGCATGACGCCTATTAACGACGGCAAAATCATACGTATTTCAGTTCCGCAGCTGACGCAAGACAGAAGAAAAGAAATAGCAAAATCCATAAGTAAAACCGCCGAAGAATACAGAATTGCGATAAGAAACGAAAGAAGAATTTTGGTTGACGGGATAAAAAAGGGCGAAAAAGAAAAAGTTATAACCGAAGACGACAGAAAAAAACTTGAACTTGAAGCCCAAAAAGCTACCGACAGCTACATAAAAAAAATAGACGAACTCATAGCCGCAAAAGAAAAAGAAGTAATGCAAATTTAAAAAGATAGTCTTTAAATATTTCTTTATTTATAAAGGGTCGCCGCTGAAAGCGGCGGGGTTTTTTGTTGTCTTGTTTATTCGTTAAGAAATATGCAGACCCAAAGCGAAATTTTTGTTATGCGTTTTATATAAAGCTTTAAAGAAAAGAATAGGGGGGTATTAAAATGGCTCGTAAAATTGACGCAAACGCTTGCGTAGGATGCGGAGCATGTTCTGGTAATTGTCCTCTTGAAGCTATTGCGCCTCAAGAAGACAAGTATGTTATAGACGCTGCAAAATGTTCTGATTGCGGAGCTTGCGAAGACGCTTGTCCCATAAGCGCAATTTCGGCAGAATAAGGATTTTTAGTTGACGAATTCTGTTAAAAAGTTCGTCGCGCCCGAGCATGTCGCAATTATTATGGACGGCAACGGCAGATGGGCTAAAAGAAGATATTTGCCAAGAGTATTTGGGCATAAACAGGGGGTCAAAACCGTAAAAAGTATTGTTAAGGCTGCCGACAGCCTTGGCATAAAGGTTTTGACCCTGTATGCTTTTTCAACGGAAAATTGGAAAAGACCGCAAGACGAAATTGACGCTCTTTTTAATTTATTGCTTGTATTTTTAAAAAAAGAATTTGACGAGCTTAATGAAAAAGGCGTCAAATTGAGGATTTTGGGCGATATTTTAAAATTTCCGCAAAACGTTCAAAATGAAATTAAAAAGGTTTGCAAAGCTTCAAGCGAAAATTGCGGATTGCAGTTGAATATAGCCTTAAATTACGGTTCAAGACAGGAAATTTTGCGCGCTTACGAGAATATGCGTAAAGAAGGCGTGGAAAATCCGACGGAAGAACAGTTTTCGTCTTTTTTATACACGCAAGGACAGCCCGACCCAGACCTGCTTATACGCACTTCTGGCGAAATGAGGCTGTCAAACTTTATGCTTTGGCAAATGGCTTACGGGGAAATTTACATAACGGATAAATTCTGGCCTGATTTTACAAAAGAAGATTTAAAGAAAGCTGTGGAAGAATACAATAAAAGAGACCGCCGTTTCGGCGGAATTTAAGCGGCGGTTAAGATTTAAGAATAATATTTATTTTCGCTTATCGGAGTTTTTATGCTATCTACCCGCATATTGACGGCTATCGTTGGAATACCTTTAATTTTTTCCTGCGTTTATTTCGGCGGAATTTATTTTTTTGCGCTTATGTTTGTCGTGTCGTTTTTTTGCGTCTACGAATATTTGTCAATTACGGCAAAATACAATCCTTATAAAATACCGTCTTTGATATTGTCTTCGCTTTTTTTTATCTCTCTGATTTATTTAGACGCTTTTATCGGAGCTTTTGTAATTCTTTTTATTTTATTTGCGGTTGAAGTTTTCGGCAAAAATACGGAATTTTGCATACAAAGAATATCCGTCTCTTTTTTAGGCGCTTTCTTTTTGCCTTTCACTTTTATGTATATGTGCTATTTGAGGGAGTTTGAAAATTTTGGAATGCGTCTGATATTTTTTATTTTTATAGTAGTTTGGGTTTTAGACACGGCGGCTTACGCTTTCGGAAAACTTTTTGGAAAACATAAACTCGCTCCTAATGTCAGCCCTAAAAAAACCGTAGAGGGCGCGGTTGCGGGCGTAATTTTCGGCATTATAACGTCTATAGTATGCAAAATTATTTTTATACCCGACGCTTTGTTAGGTTTTAAAGAAACTTTAATTTTGGGTTTTGTAATTTCAGTTGTCGGTCAGTTTTCAGACCTTGCCGAATCTTTAATAAAGCGCGACGGCAATATAAAAGATTCTGGCAAAATGATTCCGGGACACGGCGGATTTTTAGATAGGTTTGACTCTTATATTTTTGCCGCGCCTGCGGCGTATTACTGCGTATTATTGTTGCATTCTCACGTCAATTAAATATGAAAAAAATAATTTTGTTAGGCTCAACGGGTTCCGTCGGCGTTCAGACGCTTGACATAGCTTCAAAGATGAAAAACGACGTTTGCGTCGTCGGATTGTCGGCGCGGCTGAATATTTCTCTGCTTAAAAGGCAAATAAAAAAATTTAAGCCTAAAGCCGTTTGCCTTGAAAACGCGTCTGACGCGGCAAATTTACAAAAATGGCTCTGCGAAAATAAAATTAAAACGGAAGTCTATAGCGGCAAAGACGGTCTTGAAAAACTTGCCGTTTTGCCTGAAGCCGACACTGTTGTGTCTGCGATAGTAGGTTCGGCGGGATTAAACCCCGTATTAAAAGCGATAGAGGCGAAAAAAAATATTTCCATAGCAAATAAAGAGGCTTTGGTAACGGCGGGCGCGCATATTATGAGCCTTGCCGAAAAAAACGGCGTTAAAATCTTGCCCGTTGACAGCGAACACAGCGCGATTTTTCAGTGTCTTATCGGCGAAAAAAAAGAACGGATTAAAAAGATTTTGCTTACCGCCTCAGGCGGACCTTTTTATAATTATAAAGGGGATTTTTCAAAAATTACCGTTGAGCAGGCTTTAAATCACCCGACGTGGAAAATGGGTAAAAAAATCACGGTTGACAGCGCGACGCTTATGAACAAAGGGCTTGAAGCCATAGAGGCGTCGGTTTTATTTGATATTGCGATAGATAAAATTGAAATTGTCATACATCCGCAGTCAATAATTCATTCTATGGTTGAATACGTTGACGGTTCAGTAATAGCGCAAATGTCAAACCCCGATATGAAATTGCCTATACAATACGCGCTGACGTATCCAGACAGAAATATTTCAGGCGTAAAACCTTTAAATTTGACGCAAGTTTCAAAACTTGAATTTTACGAGCCTGATTTTGCAAAATTTCCCTGCTTGAAACTGGCTTACGCCGCGGCAAAGCGAGGTTTTACAATGCCTGCCGTAATGAGCGCCGCAAACGAGGCGGCAGTCGCTGCGTTCTTAAATAAAGAAATCAAATTTACGGATATATCCAAGATAGTTGAAAAAACGATGAAAGCCCACAAAACAAAAAAAACAAACAAATTTGAAGATTATATTGAAGCGTCAGACTGGGCAAAAAAACGCGCCGAACGCCAATTGGCGCATTGATACTGACGCGGTTTGTGGCATAGCGATTTGTTTTTGTTTAAAAAACACTGGTTTTTATAGAGACGCCCTAAAGGATATTAATTTATGTTTATTATTCAAATTTTAGGCATTTGTATCGGACTTGGCTTTTTGATTTTTATACATGAGCTTGGGCATTTTACGGCGGCTCGTCTTTGTAAAGTGCGCGTTTTGACTTTTGCTTTCGGGTTCGGACCTGATTTGTTAAAATACGTTTATAAAGGCACAAAATACTGTATTAAAGCCGTGCCTTTCGGCGGTTTTGTCTCTATGGCGGGCGAAAACCCCGACGACGCTACAGGCGGCAAAGACGAATATTTATCTCTTATTTGGTATAAAAAAATTTTTATAGCTTTTACGGGTCCTTTTGCGAATTATCTTTTAGCCGCCGTTATGTTTTGTTTAATTTTTAATATTTACGGAATTTCAACCGTCTCAACCGCGTCTAAAATAGGCGCTGTCGGCGAAAATTATCCTGCGGCTGCTGCGGGACTTTTAAACGGCGACGAAATAAAAGCTATAGACGGCGTAAATGTAAGCCTGTGGAGCGAAATATCCGATAATTTAAAAGACAAAGCGGACAAAGAAACTTCTTTTCTTATAGAAAGAGGGACTACGACTTTTGAAATAACTATGCTGGTTGTAAAAAATCCCGCTACAGGCGGCGGGCTTATAGGCGTTTCGCCTTATATAACAAAAGAAAAGGCGGGATTTTTTAAATCAATTCTTTACGGCGTAGAAGCTCCTATAACGCAAAGCGTAATGACGGTCGTTTATCTTGCCGACAAACTTTTCTCGCTTGAAAAACCGGACGTCGCAGGTCCCATAGGCATAATGCAGGTGATGGGCAAGGCGGTAAAAAA